>NZ_JBIWFQ010000033.1:0-65451 GCF_044763105.1 Lysinibacillus sp. NPDC096212
TCCTCTCCTTACTTTATTTTTGTGGTTGAAAACATTGTAACCAAGAGGAAAGAAAATGACCCCTTTTCTTTTTACACAATTATACGGACTCAATCAATTAGGGTGTTTAATAAGTCGATTATTGATCGGCTTATTTTTTATATACTAATGTACTTTTTAACGCTTAAATAAAATATCTTTTTTGGGAAAATGATACAATAAATATAATTCAGGCCAACATCAAAATATGTACTTGCAATGGTGGCGAGTTTTAGTTCCGAAAGCAAAGCTGTGCCGACGGAAAGCATTCACCTGTAACGGAATATACAGTCAAGCATACATTTTGATGAAGAGCCATAATTCAAAAACTAAATTGTTCCTTATTTTAAACAACGCGGTAATTACAAGTTGGAACAAATCGATAGTAAGGAAGGAGAAGAAAATGAAAACTCAAGTGTCAAACTATATAAAAATAGGCTCTTCAGAACAATTTATTTCTATTTTTGGTGAAGATAACGATCTGCCTCTTTTAGTGTATTTGCACGGTGGTCCAGGTGATGCCGCTTTACCACTGATTTATAAATATAACTCAGAACTTGGAAAAACGTTTAATGTTGTAGTCTGGGAACAAAGAGGGGCGGGGAAATCTTACTATACTTTTTCGGAAGAGGAACAAATAACTATTGAAACTTATATAGAAGACTTATACAGTTTAATTCATTATTTGTTAGAAACGTTTAAACAAGAGAAAGTTTACCTTTTAGGTCACTCATGGGGAAGTGTCCTAGGCTTAATTTTCATTAAAAAATATCCACAATTAGTACATAGTTATTTTGGATGTGGTCAAGTAGTTAACATGAAAAAAGGATTGCAGTGTCAATATGATTTTGTTTTGAAAGAAAGTCGAGAACAAAATAAAAAAAAGATTGTTCAGCGATTGGAAAATATTGACCTTTCATTGACTCAAAAAGATTGGTTAAACGATTTATTATTTGTTACTAAATTAGTGGTTCGATACAGACATTCTTTATATGGGAAAAGCAATTACAACCAACTGGTAAGGGATTTCATTTTTTCATCAAAGTACACATTTAAAGATTTAATCAATCGCGAAAAAGGTAGTCTACAATCTATACAATATTTGTGGCAAGAGCTCATGGAAATTGATTTTAGTGAATACAAGAGTTTCGATGTCCCTATTACGTTTTTTGAGGGGCGTCATGATCAGCATGTTTCTTCTTCATTAGTAGAGGATTACTATCACACGATAAAAACGACAAAAAAACTCATTTGGTTCGAAAACTCAAGTCATTTTCCCCAGTGGGAAGAGTCAGTCAAGTTTAATCAGTCTTTGATAAGTGTCAAAAAGCAGAATTAATGAACAATGACGTCTTTAAATCAGCTCAATTCAATACGAATTTCCTAGAAGAGAATGATGTTTTGGGGACAAGCAAGGAATTGATTCGTTAACAACGGAATAAAGCGCTAACGTCTATTTCTTATACTTTCTGACTTTTACTAGTCAGGAGGTTTTATTCAGGCGTAGATTTATAGGACGAGATTATTTTAGACGAACGATTATTGCAATTAGAGAATATATAGAAAAAGAAAGGGGAAAAAGCTGATTGTTTACAAATTAACAATATATGAATCAAATTAATAAAAATGCATATATCGAAGAAATGATACATATCCATGTGATAAAACAAAAAAATATGAAACGGATCAGAAAATATAAAAATTGTTTTGTAACGTAGTATAAATGAGTTCGCCAAATATTGAGGGGGATGTGCATGAAGAAGAAATATTTTTTATATTTAGCAGCTCTTTTTGGACTCACCTTAATGGGGTGTTCAAATACTAATGGATTGCCAGGAGGAAAGCCTCCAAAAGTCTATATAGAAATTGATAATAAAAAATTTGAAACTACACTCGGTACCTATTGTTGGCCAAATAAATGCGTTGATACCGCTGGACCAGTTGAACTATTAGAAGGTAAAAAACCTATAAAAGTTAAATCTGGTAAAAATATAACTCTTGTGATGGAATACGAACCAAAACCAAATGAATTTAATCTTGTCCTAATAAGTGATAAAAAGGAAACTGAAGTAATGGTGAAAGACAATCGTTTTACCGCACCAACACAACGTGGAGTTTATTATTATTCATATGGTGTATGGTGGAAGGATGAAAAGGAAGCGAATTTATCTCGTGGCGACGCTTTCTACGCCTTCGCTTTAGAAGTAGATTAGGTAGTTCATTAAAGGGAGCTATTATTGCACAACGTAAGGAAAAAATTGCTCCCTTTAGAGTAATTCGAAAACATTATGTTTTTTATACTGCTACTTTTATTTCCCCATTATTTCACCTACTTTAGAACAGTGCTAATTCAGCATATTTGATATACTCTTTTAAAAATTTAGGAGCTTGAGGGTTGTTAAGTATCTCTTCCGTAGCTAATAAAAATACTTTTTCTACTTCTTCAGGTTGTTTAACAAAAATATCACCTGATTCATATTCACAGAGGAAAATAATATCAACAACGTTTTCACCTTTATTTGTTACAAATGAAGTGCTATGTATATATTTTAAATTCTCTTTAATTTTAATACCAATTTCTTCAAAAACTTCTCTTTTTAAAGTTTTTTCTAATATATTTGATGAAATTCCTTCAATATCTACTTTTCCTCCAACAAGTGAAAGTAATCCACCCGCATGTTCTTCTTTTTTACTTCTTTCAACAATTATCCACTTATCATCTTTTCTTATAGCCCCTTCAACATTGACAATAAACAAATCTAATTCCCCCATACTGAAGAAACCTACGAAGATTTCTTCGCTTTTCAATTTTTATCGAGAGGTTATTTGAATTTAACGATTAAAATTTTGGATTTATCGCCCAACTTTTTATATTTATCGATCTCGCTTAAAAGCGGTTTTGTTTGTGAAAATACATTGACTCTGCAATTTATTTAAATTTTCTAGAGTTAATTTCATACGCAGAAACTTAGAATAAATGTTCAATTTAATTGCTTGTATTTTCTTCTGTATCTCGGTTGTTCTTCTTCAATATTTCAATAATTTCTTTATTTTGTTCCCGTATATCCTTCATAATTCTTTCTATTGCTAAACCTGTGAAAACTAAAATTAATACTAATATAAACGTAAAAATATCCATGTTGTTCAATTCCTTCTCCTACATATTTCTTAATTATTCAGAAAATCCGTATATAAGAGAATTATAGTGTATTATGATTGTTTATTGAAATCAAAATGGAAAAAATGAAATATTTTGGGATGTTGATTATCGGAATAAGAAGTCGTAGGTGATAAAATCAACGTCAGGTTCCGAGTGAAAAATGGCTAGTAGGAGGATTCAATCTTCTGTAAGTTAAATTTGATTATTTTACAAAGAGGGAAGTGGAAAATTTATTGAGAGGTAGCGGTTGTTTTCGCTTTTCATTTTTATCGCCCAACTTTTTAAATATATAGACATAAATCTGTCTCATATAAATTAAATCTGCTTTACGAAGCCAAACCTCCCTTTTTATAGTATAATAAGCGTAAGTACAGCATTTGTTTGTGATGTGTAAGGGAAAGGATGATATTTGTATGGCAGAGAAAGTAGGACAATCTTTCGTACAACCAACGCCTTCTGGAAAAGAAGAACTTGGGAAAATTGAAGTAGCAGCGGAAGTAATCGAGGTTGTTGCTGGAATCGCAGTGAACGAGGTAGAAGGGGTCGCGGCCACTCGTGGTAATATTGCTACTGGCGTAGTAGAACGCTTCGGTAAAAAAGTTCACAATAAGGGCATTAAATCGGGTGTTACTGAAACTGGTGAGATTGCCATTGATGTATTTTGCTCTGTAAAATACGGCTATACAATTCCGAAAGTGGCGAAGGAAGTACAAACTCAAATTCGCCAAGCGATTTATAATATGACAGCACTTGAAACAGCAGAAGTGAATGTACACATTACAGGTATTCACTTTGAAAAAGAAGAAGTAGCCGTACAAGAATAAAAAGAAGGGTTGCCTATAGGGCAATCCTTCTTTTTACGTTATTAATGGAAATTGATCAGCAGTGATTAGTATTGCTATTTTATTATATTTCAATATGCTTTGGTTTTCTCCAGAACAAAGCAAGGATAACACCGAGTGTTAAAACAATTGTCGCAAAGTAATATGGGTAGTTCAAATTGATATCGAACAATACTCCACCTAAAATAGGGCCGAAGATATTACCAAGACTTGTAAACATGGAGTTCATGCCACCAACGAACCCTTGTTCATTACCAGCTATTTTTGATAAATAAGAGGTAACGGCAGGACGAATTAAATCGAAGCCGACGAAAATAAAGAATGTGACAAATAATATTGCGAAATAGTGGCTTACAAATGTCATAGCAAATGTTAAAACAGCAGATAGGACGAGTGAATAACGGATAAGATTAATCTCGCCCATTTTCTTTGTTAGCCAATCGAATAAAACTAGCTGAGCAAGAGCCCCGACTACTCCACTTCCCGTAATAATAATCGCGATATCTGAAGGTGTAAATGCGAATTTATGATCCACAAATAGGCTAAATAACGATTCAAATGCAGCTAAACCAAATGATAATACGAAAATAAGCACGAATGGAATAAGGTATAGTGGGCTAAAAATACGCTTCATACTGCCTAAAATTGATGGTGCAGACTGTTCATCATCGGCAGCACGTGTCGGTTCTTTTAGTAAAAAGAATGACAAGAGCGCTGCTAAAAATCCGAGTATACCAGCAGCATAAAACGGTAAGCGCGTTCCGAATTCGGCCAAAAATCCACCGATACCTGGTCCGATAATAAAGCCAGTACTAATCGCTGCGCTCATGTAACCTAATGCCTTTGGACGTTGTGACAGGGTTGTAATGTCAGCGATATATGCAGTTACCGCAGGCATGATGAAAGCAGCACTGATACCACCTAACATACGTGAGATAAAGAGTATTTCAACTGTGCGTCCAAGCCCGAATAATAGCTCTGAAAAACCGAATATAAAAAGACCCGCAACGATCATAATTTTACGGCCAATGTTATCCACCATTTTACCAGAAATCGGCGAGACGATAAGTTGAGTGATAGCAAATGCGGCCACCATATAACCAACGACAGAGCCTGAAATTTTCAGCTCATTCATAAGTGTTGGTAGCACAGGTATAACTAAACCAATACCTAAAAAGGCAATGAATAAATTCGATAATAAAATACTTAAAGTTAAAAGTTGTTGCTTATTCATATTGTTCTCCTTCAATCTTTCACGATACATGAATCAAAGTCTACTAGAATATTTCCAAGTAATACAATAAACCCTATAGTAACTATAGAGTCAAAAGATTTGTTTTAACTTTTTATAAGTGTGGAAGTATTCGTTCGCGGTTATACAAAGTGTTATATATTTCTTTCATACGATGTCAATGGAGCAGGCATATTTATTTCTCTACGTTCATTCATAAAATGCCCTTACTGGTAAGAGCTAAAGAAGTTTTATATCGCATCAAAATGAATTTTATATTTACAAATATCGCAGTAAAATAGGCGGGATTTGCGTTCGTTCTTTTACGGCTTGTACATATAACTTCATAATGCGTAATGAACACCTGAAAAATGATGTTTAATTTCCTTAATTATAACATTCTTGGTATTTAAACAATAAAGGTTGATTTTTAATTTCAATATATTTCTTAGAAAAGTTAATTGCAGGGTGTTAAAATAAGCAAAAAGTTGCTTGAAAAAGGTATCAGATTATTTAAAACTTGCTTGAATTCGTGTTTCTCTCACGAATTTATGCTATTATAAACCTTAATGCCACTTAAGAAGGAGAGCTTTACATGAAACGACATGAGGCACGCGAAAAAGCGTTGCAAGTTTTGTTTCAGCTAGACAATACTGAACTAACAGTAGAAGAAGCAATGGGTCATATTAAAGGACAACCAACAAATGTCTTCTACGAAAAGATTGTTACTGGAACAGTTGAACATTTAGAGGAAATCGATGCTACTATAGAGCAGCATCTTGAAAAGTGGTCACTTGCCCGTTTACCTAAAATTGAAAGAACGGTTTTACGTCTAGCTGTATACGAGATTTTATACATGCCAGAAACACCAAAAAGAGTAGTACTTAATGAAGCAATCGAGTTATGCAAAACATTTGGCGACGATGGCTCGTCGAAATTTGTTAATGGCGTACTTTCTAAATTTACAGAACAATAAAATGTGTTGAATTGGAAGGAGTAACTAAGGTCTATGTCAAGTGCAATTATTAATGGTAAAGAAATTGGTCAAGAAATTCGTAATTCAGTAGCAGAGCGAGTAACGCGTTTAAAAGAGCAAGGATTAACACCAGGCTTAGCGGTTGTTTTAGTAGGAGACAACCAAGCCTCGGCTACATATGTGAGAAATAAGCAAAAATCTTGTGAAGCGATTGGTATGTTTTCTGAGTTAATCAAACTGCCAGAAGAAACTACACAGGATTCATTATTAGCACAAATCGAATTATTAAATAATCGTGAAGATATTCATGGTATTTTAGTACAATTACCACTCCCAAAACATATTGATGAGGATATTGTTATTGCCACAATTGCTGTGGAAAAAGACGTTGATGGCTTCTCACCAGTAAGCGTTGGGAAAATGATGCTTGGCCAAGAAACATTTTTGCCTTGTACACCGTTTGGCGTAATGAAACTTCTTGAATATTCAGGAATTGAAGTAGCAGGAAAGCACGCGGTCATCGTGGGGCGTAGTCATATCGTGGGTAAACCAATGGGACAACTACTACTACAAAAAGATGCAACCGTTACATATACGCATTCCAAAACACCGAATCTACCTTCATTCACTAAACAAGCAGATATATTAATTGCGGCAGTTGGACGTGCAAACTTTATTACGAAGGAACACGTTAAAGAAGGAGCAGTTGTTATAGATGTTGGTATTAATCGTGATGAAAATAACAAGCTTTGCGGTGACGTAAACTTTAGTGAGGTCGATGGTATTGCTTCTCACATTACACCTGTACCAGGCGGTGTAGGACCAATGACAATTACTATGCTTCTATTCAACACAGTTCAAGCAGCAGAAAATAAGCTTGCACATACAGTTAAGTTATAATTTTGAATGATTGAATGACTCTTTAGTTTGCAAAAAAGCTACCTCAATTTTTTTATTGAGGTGGCTTTTTTTTGCATTATTTTACTTTTCAGGTATTCTTTATGAACTTTTCATTGCCTTCAACGTCTAATGTAATGTTTGGGTCATACATTTTAATAGGGAGGTTTTTATGGAAAACATAGATTTAATACTTATAATCAAACATATCATTATCGGTCTTGTACAAGGATTTACTGAGCCAATTCCTGTATCATCGAGCGGACATGTTATGATTGCTAGCGAAATTCTTGGTCTTGGTGAGCAAGGTTTTACTTTTGCTATTTTAACGAACACAGCTTCTTTACTAGCTATTGTCTATATTTATCGAGAGGATATTGTCCGACTCATTACAAACTTTTTCCTGTATCTCAAAACAGGAAAGAATCGTTATAAAGCTGATTTCCGTTTTGCCGTTTTCATTGTGATTGGTTCTATTCCAGCAGGCGTTTTAGGTGTTTTATTAAGGGATGTTATTGCGGATAATGTTAGTATGACTACGATAGCACTTATGCTATTTGTGACAGGTATTGCCCTATGGCTAATCCGTAATATGCGTGGTACGAAAAAGGATGCGGATTTGACTGCAAAAGACGCCATTATCGTAGGTCTTGGTCAAGCTGTAGCTTTAACACCTGGCATTAGCCGTTCAGGAGCGACCATTATTTCAGCCGTTGCAGTTGGTATGAAGCAGGAAACTGCTTTGCGATTTTCCTTCATGCTTTATATTCCTGTAAGTCTTGGTGGGGTTGTCCTTGGAATTTCAGATTTTTTAAATGAGCCAAATAAAGGTGTATTAGCAATTCCATACGCTTCGACATTTATTGTGACATTATTTATGACTTATTTTGCAATGCGTTGGTTTATGGGAATCATGAAAAGTGGCAAGCTTAGCTACTTTACATATTATTGCTTTCTTGTAGGTATTCTCTTATTAATATTTTATTAATTTAGCTATGTTAAAGAATATTGTTAGAAGGGAACTACATCTTTGGAGTTCCCTTTCTCTATTTATGCTCTTGCTAACTGACGAACTCGTGTTTCAGAATACTCATTCTTAAACGGTCAATAAATTCACCATTTCTTAGTCGGTCCTGTCTTAGTATACCTTCTTCAACATACCCAATTCTCTTATAAGACTTAATTGCTTTTGCATTGTCAACTTCTACTCTAAGCCAAATCTTGTTAAGGTCTAATTCATTAAAGCCCCACAAAAGCATTTCTTTCATTGCAGATAATCCATAGCCCTTACCCCAATAGGTTTTATCTCCTATTGCCACCCCTAGTTCTGCATGTTTGTTGAGTGTGTCGATGTTCTTCAAATCTATCCAACCTATATGCTTTCCTTCTTCTGTAATGATCGCTTTTTGTTCATATCCATTTGTTTTGGTAATGCACATTTTAATCCAACCTTCAGTTTCTTCCCTACTAAAAGGTGGATATTTCGCTGGCATATTTAAATGTTTTATCACTTCTTTATCAAGACACCATTGATAACGGTCTTCAACATCATTAAGAGTTAATTCTCTTAAATTGACTTTTGGTAATTCAGTTGTATTCATCCTCTTTCCCCCTGATTATTTTTCTAAATGGAAAATTTTGATAGCTTGAGTTTATCATAGGTAACAATCGTTGAGAACAAGCAATTTTCAATAATGATCTTGCTACCTGTTGTATCATCATTACGGTTATTTTGTGAAAAATTGAAAGCAACTTAAATAATGGTCAA
The DNA here is from genome assembly GCF_044763105.1 of Lysinibacillus sp. NPDC096212. NCBI lineage: Bacteria > Bacillati > Bacillota > Bacilli > Caryophanales > Bacillaceae > Lysinibacillus > Lysinibacillus sp. NPDC096212. The sequence goes on from NZ_JBIWFQ010000033.1 coordinate 8,893, forward strand.
GGTATTTCGTCGCCACGCCATTAAATCGACTTATCCAGCTTTCAAACGACTATGAAAACTTTTTACATTCGAATATGATAAACCCCTTGACTCGTTTCTTCCATCTGAGTTCGTTCTTATCAAATATCAACAAAGTTCTTAAACATAGGTATTAATTTAAAAAGCCTCATAACTATATTTAGTTGTGAGGTTTTCTTGATGTTGAAAAACGAAATGGTAGGAGTTCTAAATTAGAGTAACGACCTAAAGACACATATAAGAGAAATGGTTGATTGGAGTGGAGGCTGGACGCCCCCAGGAAAGCGCCCAGTCGGAACGGAAATCAACCCCTCGCTTTGCATTGAAAGCCATACTTTATTTAATATATCCCTTAGTTAAAAATAACATGAAAATCTCATAGCTTTGTGATTCTTTATTTTATTTCAGTGAATTATCGAAATTTTTAAATGCGATTCGTTTGCATAAGCAATATCATTTTAAAGAAGCTTTATTCAGGTAACAATACTATAGAAATGTTATAGTAAGGTTTTCAATACTATGAAAGACAGTCGTTTTTTCTAACGAAACTGCATTTTGGCACGTCAAGCGCAATAAAAAATGTTATGATAGGTGTAGTTTTGTGAAAAACTTGATTTTAGTAAAGGAGCCGGGAAAATGTCATCTGCTTCTTATTTAACTGTAAAAGCATTAACAAAATATATTAAACGGAAATTTGATGCTGATCCGCATTTACGTGAAGTCTATGTAAAGGGAGAGCTATCCAATGTCAAGATTCATCAATCAGGACATATTTACTTTACATTAAAGGATGATGGAGCACGAATTGCGGCTACCATGTTTAAAACTGCAGCCACAAAATTAGCGTTTGAACCAAAGGAAGGTATGCAAGTATTTATCCGTGGAGATGTAAACGTTTATGAAGGCTACGGTACATATCAATTATATGTACAGGAAATGCAACCAGATGGAATAGGTAGCCTGTTTGTTGCCTTTAACCAGCTGAAAGAGCAGTTACAACAAGAAGGACTTTTTAAAGCTGAGTGGAAACAACCAATTCCGAGGTTTCCAGAAAAAATTGGTGTTTTAACGTCAACAACAGGTGCTGCCATTCGAGATATCTGTACAACATTAAAAAGACGCTATCCACTTGCTGAAGTTTTTATTTATCCAACCCTTGTACAGGGAGCACAAGCAGCGCCAAATATTGTTCAAAATATTGAGCGAGCAAATATCGATGCGAGTTGCGATGTACTGATTGTTGGGCGTGGCGGTGGATCGATTGAGGATTTATGGGCATTTAATGAGGAAGCTGTTGCACGAGCGATTTTTGGAAGTCGTATCCCGATTATTAGTGCAGTAGGTCATGAAACCGATACGACTATCGCGGATTATGTAGCTGATTTGCGCGCTCCGACACCAACGGCAGCGGCTGAAATGGCTGTACCTGATCAACAAGATTTATATCAACGGGTGCTTACACAAAAATCACAACTGCATCAAATCGTGAGAGCGCAACTTATGGCAGAACGTCAGCGTCTAAATAAGCTCCAACAATCTTATCCGTTGTCAATGCCAGAACGCCTATATCGACCATTTACGGAAAGGCTAGCACAACTTGAATCGGGATTACAAAAAGCAATGCAGGTCGATTTAATGAAGAAAAAAGCAAAGTTTCAACAATTACATAGTGCGGTAGAGCAGCACTCGCCAAAAAAGGCATTAGCTTTCCATCAACGAGAGCTAGAAACTCACGTCCAACAATTAACTCGTGCTGCAACTCATTATGTAACGAAACAAAAACAACAATTTGAGGCAACTGTCAGAACTTTAGAAGCATTGAATCCACTTGCCATTTTAACAAGGGGCTTCACGGTAGCTTATAAAGATAATCAAATGTTAAAATCATCAGTTGATGTAAAGCCACAGGATCAATTAACACTTTCCTTCCATGATGGAAAGGTTATTGCTGATGTGGTAAAGATCTTGCCGAAAAATGAGGGGGAATAATTGTGGCAGAGAAACAACAAACTTTCGCAGATGCAATGACGGCACTTGAGGAAATTGTCCGTCAGTTAGAGCAAGGTGATGTGCCTCTAGAAAACGCGATTGATTTATATAAACAAGGTATGGAGCTATCACAATTTTGCCATGGCAAGCTGCAACATGCTGAGGAGCAGTTAATTTCTATTGTCCAAGAGACAGGTGAGACTACGGCATTTGATCCACTAAAGGGAGAGAACTAAGAAATGAACGAGCAATTAAAACATTTTATTGAAAGCAACATACCACAAGTTGAAGCTGAAATGTTTGCACTAGTCGAGAAAATTGATGCACCAGCCAATTTAAAGGAATCAATGCTTTATTCATTAAAAGCTGGAGGTAAACGTATTCGCCCTCTTTTCGTATTGGCTGTTCTTGAACTATACAATACAAATTTAAAGAATGGATTAACTGTAGGATCAGTCATTGAAATCATCCATACGTATTCGTTAATCCATGATGATTTACCAAGTATGGATAATGATGATTTCCGTAGAGGTAAGCCAACAAATCATAAAGTTTATGGTGAGGCATTAGCGACACTTGCAGGCGATGCATTGAATACACTTGCGTTTGGCATATTGGCACGCATGGATGTATCAGCTGAAAAACGCATTGAACTAGTCAATCTGTTAAGTAAAGCAGCTGGTGCAGAAGGTATGGTTGGGGGTCAAGTACTCGATATGGAAGGTGAGAAGCGTCAGCTCAACATAGCTGAGCTTGAGCATGTCCATATTAATAAAACGGGCGCTCTATTACGATTTAGTATTGAAGCGGGAGCAGTATTAGCTGATGTAACGCAAGAAGAACGCGAAACTTTAAAGGAATATGCGCATCATATCGGTCTTGCCTTCCAAATTCAAGATGATATTTTAGATATTGAGGGTACTACAGAAGAACTAGGTAAAACTGCAGGTAAAGATGTAGCAAGTGATAAAAGCACATACCCGGCTCTATTATCTTTAGATGGGGCAAAAGAAAAGCTTGCTGAGCATTATCAGCATGCCATTAACGCACTAGATAAATTGGAAGTAGACGCCAACTTATTACGTGAGTTTGCAGCCTATATTGTACATCGTAAAAACTAGGGGAAAAACGAGGCGTTAAAGGCATATAATATGCTAAAATAGGTGAGGGCGTTTGCCAATGTGCAAACAATAAAGTGTTCGTACTTTTAGCATATTAATAACACTGTTATAATAGTGGAAACACGATTACGGTGAATAATTTATTGAAAAGGTGTGTGAGAAAGGTGGATTTAAATAAGATAACTAGTCCAGCCTTTTTAAAAAGCTTAGATAAGAAGGGTCTTGAGCGACTTGCAGAAGAAATTCGTACCTTCTTAATCGAAAAATGTTCTGTCACGGGTGGTCATATTGGACCGAACCTAGGTGTTGTGGAGCTAACGATTATGCTCCATAAAATGTTTGACAGTCCAAAAGATAAGTTTTTATGGGATGTTGGCCACCAAGCTTACGTGCATAAAATTTTGACAGGTCGTGCAAATCAATTTGATACATTACGTCAGTTCAATGGGCTTTGTGGTTTTCCGAAGCGTGTGGAGAGTGAACATGATGAGTGGGAGACAGGTCATAGCTCGACATCTTTGTCAGGAGCTATGGGTATGGCAGCAGCACGAGATATCAAAAAAGATAAGAATTTCGTGATACCAATTATTGGAGATGGAGCTTTAACTGGTGGTATGGCTCTTGAGGCATTAAACCATATCGGCCATGCTAAAACAAATATGATTGTCATTTTAAACGATAATGAAATGTCAATCGCTCCAAACGTCGGAGCGTTACACAATGTACTAGGACGTCTTCGTACAGCCAAAGAATATTCAAAAGCCAAAGAAGAATTGGAATCGCTCATTAATAAAATTCCAGTGCTAGGTGGTAAGCTTGCTACAACGGCTGAGCGCGTAAAGGATAGCTTAAAATATTTAGTAGTATCAGGTGTGTTCTTTGAGGAGCTTGGCTTTAAATATCTTGGTCCGATTGATGGACATGATTTTGATGCTCTTGAGACAACTTTATCACAAGCTAAAAAAGTAAAAGGCCCAGTGCTCGTTCATGTCATTACGAAAAAAGGCAAAGGTTATAAACCTGCTGAAGATGATACAATTGGTAATTGGCATGGGACAGGACCTTATAAAATTGAAAACGGTGCCTTTGTAAAGTCTGAGACGAAAGGTCCAGCTTGGAGTAGCTTGATTGCTGAGACAGTCCGCAAAATTTCTCATGAGGATAAACGCGTTGTCACTATTACTCCTGCAATGCCAGTGGGTTCAAAATTACAAGGGATCCAAAAAGATTTCCCAGAACGTTTCTTTGATGTAGGGATTGCTGAACAACATGCAGCAACGATGGCGGCAGGTTTAGCGACACAAAACATGAAGCCGTTTTTAGCCATTTACTCAACATTCCTTCAACGTGCCTATGACCAAGTGCTACATGATATTGCACGTCCAAATCTAAATGTCTTTCTAGGGATTGACCGTGCAGGCTTAGTTGGCGCAGACGGTGAAACACATCAAGGCGTATTTGATATTGCATTCCTTCGTCATATACCAAATATGACAATTATGATGCCAAAAGATGAAAATGAAGGTCAGCATATGGTGAAAACAGCCATAGACTATGATGGCGGTCCAATTGCATTACGTTATCCTCGAGGTAATGGTATAGGTGTTCCGTTGGATGATGAGCTTATGACGTTACCAATTGGTAGCTGGGAAGTATTACGTGAAGGTAAGGATGCAACGATTTTAACCTTTGGTACGACCATTCCAATGGCAATGGAAGCAGCCAATATTTTAGCGCAGCAAGGTGTAGAGATAGAGGTAGTCAATGCCCGTTTCATTAAACCGATGGATGAGGATATGCTTCACCGTATATTAACAAGCCGTAAGCCAATATTGACGATTGAAGAGGCAGTCCTAAAAGGTGGTTTTGGTAGTGGTGTATTAGAATTTGCCCATGACCATGGCTATTTAAGTGCAATAATCGATCGTATGGGAATCCCTGATCATTTTATTGAGCATGGTAATGTAGATCAGCTTCTCGCTGAAATTCATATGACGGCTGAGGATACAGTGGCACGTCTGCATGTGTTACTTCAACAAAAACAGCAAGTAGGTTTGAATAAATAATGACAAAACAACCAAAAGAACGTGTAGACATTTTACTTGTAGAGCGTGGACTATGCGAAACGCGAGAAAAAGCAAAGCGCTCTATTATGGCAGGGCTTGTTTTTTCTAATGAAACTCGCATCGATAAGGCGGGGGAAAAAATTGCTATAGATGCACCACTACAAGTAAAAGGCTCTGATTTAAAATATGTTAGTCGTGGCGGCTTGAAACTTGAAAAAGCGCTACAAATTTTTGATATGTCTGTAGAGGGGAAGCTAATGCTTGATATTGGCTCCTCTACAGGAGGTTTTACAGATTGCGCATTACAGAATGGTGCAAGACATTGCTATGCATTAGATGTTGGTTCTAACCAACTAGCATGGAAAATCCGTTCTGATGAACGTGTAACTGTAATGGAAAAAACAAATTTCCGTTATACGACAGCGGCAGATTTAACAGAGGGCTTACCAGAATTTGCAACAATTGACGTTAGCTTTATTTCATTATCGCTTATTTTACCTGTCTTAAAAACAGTGTTAATGCCAGGTGGCGATGTAATGGCACTAGTGAAGCCTCAGTTTGAAGCTGGGAAAGAGAATGTCGGTAAAAAAGGCATTGTTCGTGATAATAAAGTACATTTAGAAGTTTTAGAAAAAACTGCTGCAATGGCGACAGAGGTTGGCTTTGTCGTTAAGGATGCTTCGTTTTCGCCAATTACAGGAGGCGAAGGAAATATTGAATTTTTATTCCATTTAGTGAATCCTGTAGGTAATGAAGAAATTCCTGCATATACAGCTTTTAATGCACTCGTTGAAGAAGCGCATAGTGCACTAAAATAACACGTGCTCTCTTATAGAGCCGTGTTTTTTCTTGTGCTTTTATGTTTAAAATGGTAGTGTAAATATACAAATATTCAACTATTTATAAGAGGTGACCGACATGAATAAAGGACAGAGGCATATACGAATTCGGGATATTATTGCCAATCATGAAATTGAAACACAAGATGATTTAGTCGATTTTTTAAAGGATGCAGGCTATAATGTGACACAAGCAACAGTATCACGTGATATTAAAGAGCTTCATCTTGTGAAAGTACCTTTACAGGATGGACGCTATAAATATAGCTTGCCCGCAGACCAACGTTTCAATCCTATACAAAAATTACATCGTGCATTAGCTGATGCTTTTGTCAGCATTGATGGTGCATCACACTTTTTAGTAATGAAGGCTCTTCCTGGTAATGCCAATGCTATTGCATCACTACTTGACCATTTAGATTGGCCTGAAATTTTAGGTACTATTTCTGGAGACGATACTATTTTAATTATTTGTCGTAACGAAGATGAGCGTGAAAATACAAAAAATCGCTTATTAGAAATGCTATAAAATAGCAGGGTAATTTGATACAGAGGTGACAATTTGTGTTAAGAGAGCTTAGTATTCGAAACTTTGCCATCATTGAGGATTTAACAGTTAGTTTTTTAGATGGTTTAACAGTTTTAACAGGTGAAACGGGTGCAGGAAAATCAATTATTATCGATGCCGTGCATTTACTTGCTGGCGGCCGAGGGAATTCCGAATTTATTCGTCATGGAGCTAAAAAGGCTGAATTAGGTGGTTTATTTCAAATTTCAAGTTCTGGGCATCCTGTTTATAAGAAACTTGAAGAGGCGGGCATAGAAATAGAAGAAGATACCATTATTCTACGCCGTGATTTAAATGATTCTGGAAAAAGTGTTTGTCGAGTAAACGGTAAACTTGTGCCATTATCTGTACTACGTGATATTGGGGCTAGTCTTATCGATATTCATGGTCAGCATGAAAATCAAGAGCTTATGGATGAGAAACAGCATATCTATTTACTTGATCATTTTGCTGAGGAACAACTAACACCTATTCAAGATTTGTACAGTTCTCAATACGATGAATATCGTTCACTTAAAAAAGAATTAGCTTCGATTTCGATTGACGAACAGTTAATGGCGCAACGTATTGATTTGTACCAATTCCAAATGAAAGAGCTAGAGGATGCCAATTTAAAACTTGGCGAGGAAGATGAGTTGCTGGATGAACGTCGCCGTTTAATGAATTTCAATAAGATTTTCGAACGCTCGAGTGCCGCATATGAAGCTATTCAAGGTGATTCAAAAGGCCTTGACTGGATTGGCAATGCAATGGGTGCATTAGAAGATGCTGCGACAGTTGACGAGCAATTTAAAGAAGCATCAGAATCTGTCACGACTGCATTTTATGCATTACAGGATGCTGCTTACCAGGTCAAAAATGTATTGGATGAATTAGAATTTGATCCAGCTCGATTAAATGAAGTTGAGCAACGTTTAGCCTTAATACAAAATTTGAAGCGCAAATATGGTTCAACAGTTGAAGAAATTTTAGCGTATTACGATAAAATTAAAACAGAGTTAAATGAGCTTTTAAATCGAGACGAAATTTTACAAGTAAAAGAACGAAAAGTATTGGAAATGGAAGCAGTATTAACTGAACTTGCTGCAGAACTTTCTACTGTTCGAAAGGACGCTGCACATAATTTAAGTGAAGCTATTATGGCCGAACTACGTGAATTACATATGGAAAAAGCAAAATTCATTGTTAATTTTGATGAATTGCCTTACTTTGATGCAAATGGTAAAGACCAAGTAATTTTTTATATTTCTACGAATGTCGGTGAGCCGCCAAAATCTTTACCGAAAATTGCTTCTGGTGGAGAATTATCGCGTATGATGCTTGCGTTAAAGACGATTTTCTCCTCCTCTAATGGCATAACATCTATTATTTTTGATGAGGTAGATACAGGTGTAAGTGGTCGTGTAGCACAAGCAATTGCAGAAAAAATTGCTGCAATATCCGTTAATTCTCAAGTTTTATGTATTTCGCATTTACCGCAAGTGGCTGCGATGGCTGATCATCATTATTTTATTAAAAAAGAAGTCGAGCATGATCGAACATTTACGTCATTACTGGAAATAGATACGAATGCTCGTATTGAAGAAATCAGTCGCATGATGTCTGGAGCGGAAATTACAGATTTAACTTTGCAGCATGCAACAGAGCTCTTAAACATGGCTAATGCACGAAAAAAACAAATGAGATAGCAAAAGAATCCAGAAACAGCTCGTTGTTTCTGGGTTTTTTCTTTTTGCGCAAATATTTACCGCTTATAAGAACGCCACAAAAACACATAGTAAAAAGACAAAAATAAAAAGGAGGTGTCGTATGTATCGTCGTTGGCGTCAATTTGTCATTTTGCCTATGCTCATCGTTTTATTATTCATGCCCGTAAAGGCTTTTGCCGCAAAAAAGCTTATTCCGATGGGCGAAGCAATTGGTATTCAACTTCAGCTATCACATGTATTTGTAGCACATGATGTACTGTTAGCTTCCAATCAGTGGATGAAAGGAGGCGCTGTAATTGAAAAAATAAATGATATTACAGTAAAAACGCTTGTAGATGCCAAAAAAGCTGTTGCTCGGCAAGGACAACAGAAATGGACGATAAAAAGTGAAGGAAAAGAAATGACACTTGATTTACAGGAGCAAGAAGCAGAACATGTTATTTCCTTTCTAAAAGATGAAACAGATGGAGTAGGAACATTGACATACATTGATCCAGAGACAAAAAATTACGGTGCATTAGGCCACCAAATCGTTGATTCAACGTTACAAGAAGCCCCTATTTTTCATGCTGGCTCCATTTTTTTAGCTTCGATTCAACAAATTCGTAAAAGCATACCCGGTCAACCTGGCTATAAAATATCATCCATTGAAAAACATCATAATCGATTAGGGAGTATAGATAAAAATACAGTTTATGGAATTTTTGGCCGTTGGGAAGACGGTTATCAACAAAGTTTGCCTAAAGCAATTGAAATTATGCATGAAAAGGATATAAAAACAGGGAAGGCTGAAATCTATACTGCGATTGAGGGCAGTAAGGTGGAAACTTTTTCAATTGAAATTACCAAGGTTGAAAATGAACGCCTTGAATTCATAGTAACTGACAAAAAGCTCATTGAAAAAACCGGTGGTATTTTGCAGGGGATGAGTGGCAGTCCTATCATTCAAGACGGTCGTTTTGTAGGTGCGGTTACACATATGTTTGTGGAGGAGCCAAAAAAGGGAGCAGCGCTTACAGTAGCAGAAATGTTAAAAAAATCATCTTAAAAGAAGGAGCTGCCAAAAAGGTAGCTCCATTCTTCATGAAAATATCTTGTTCATCAAGTATTTCGTTTATTTATGAAGCGATTTGCGATACTAAAAAAAAACTGTAGTTTTATCTCCGTTTTTTCTCTAAAATAAATGATATAAGCATTCGAAGCTTTGCAGGTATTTATCATAACTTGTCGATATAAAAAGAAAGTATCGGACTACATACTCATTTTTGGAAATTGAAAAGGTTTTTAAAACGAAAATGTCGAAAATTCCAAAGTGTGCAAAAATTGCATTAGGGGATAGGTGACGCTTTGGGGTATTTCAAAGCACAGTTCAAAAGGAGGAATTTAAATGACAAAGGTTAAAGTAGCGATTGCAGATGATAATCGTGAGTTATTAAAAACGATGGAGCAGTATTTTCAAGGGCATCCTGAAATTGAAATAATTGCAACTGCTTCAAACGGGAAAGTTTGTTTACAAATGCTAGAAGAATTCGCACCAGATATTTTGCTTCTAGATATAATCATGCCGCATCTTGATGGGTTAGCTGTTTTAGAGTCGATGTATCAAAATGAACGAATGTCATCAATTCAAGTTATAATGTTAACTGCTTTTGGCCAAGAAGATGTGATGAAACAAGCTGTAGACTTAGGTGCATCCTATTTCATGCTAAAGCCATTTGAATTTGATCAATTGGTTCAAAAGATCTTACATTGTGCTGGGCAGAAGGCTACACTCCCTAAAAAGACAAGTGTTTTACAACCAGCTGCACCTCAAAAATTAAATCAACATCAATTAGATAGCACGATTACAGCCATTATTAAAGAAATCGGCGTTCCAGCTCATATTAAAGGTTACTCTTATCTGCGAGAAGCTATCCAGATGGTGTTCGAAGATATCGAGTTATTGGGCTCTGTGACGAAAATTTTATATCCAGAAATTGCTAAAAAATTCAATACAACGCCATCACGAGTTGAACGTGCGATTCGTCATGCCATTGAAGTCGCATGGAACCGTGGCAATTATGAATCAATTTCGTCGATGTTTGGTTATACGGTGCATCATTTAAAATCGAAACCGACAAATAGCGAATTCATCGCCATGATCGCAGACAAGATTCGCATCGATATGATGGCGAGTTAAGGTTAGAGCCACAAAAGATTACAGGACTTATTTAGAGAGAATTCATTGAATTTATACCGACTAATTACTGAGATCATAATAATTGAATTAAACTATGAAACACATTCATTTATGGGAATTCCCATTCATGGAGGTGTTTTTTTTTATGACTAATTTCGATAATGAAATAGACCGTTTTATGTTGGATTGTGTGGCAAAGGGACTAGACGAATGCAAAGGTCCAGTTTCTTATTGTCTTTTTTAGTCAGCATGAGCTAGCTATTGGTGGATACCTAGTAATACCAATTGCAACTAAACTTGACAGGTTATGACGTTTCTACCACATACAAACGTCTAGGATATCGCTAGAAACCTCCTTGTTGGCTTTGGTAACTGAATGGTGCTGCCGAACATAAAGGGCAGGAATGGAAGGTCTGAGTGGCTATGGCTACGCAGGATATACAATACATTTTCGTTGTTGCCGTGTTCTACATAATTTGTGAACATGTTACGAGAGCGTGTAGCAGACGATAAGACGTTTCGGGGGCAGAAGTATCATTTAAAAAATCAAGACTTTTAACATTTTATAAATAAACTTTTCTTGAAATAGAACAATCTAGTACTATAAAAGTAATAGATCTTTTTGGAACAGCTTGTACTTTCTATGACATAATTTCTTTCTTAAAAAATAAATAGAAGTGGTTTGTTTGAATTGTAAAGCATGCTCTTTAATGAATTATATAGTAGAATAGTATGAAGATAGTTAAAAATGGTAAAATAAGCTATAGAAATTTAATTAAAGAGGTGGTTAAATTGCCTTTTAGAAATATTTTAATTGTTGATGACCATATAGAAATTATTCAATTAATGACTGATTTTCTAGAAATGGAAAATTACGAAGTTTATGGTGCTAAAAATGCTGAAGAGGCAGAAACACTGTTACGTCAAATGACAATAGATTGTATTATTTTAGACATTATGCTGCCTGGAACTGATGGCTTTACCCTTTGCAAGAGAATTCGAAAAGATTCAGAGGTTCCTATTTTATTTTTAAGTGCCAATCATCAAACCGATGCAGATAAAATTAGAGGTCTCATGCTTGGAGCTGATGATTATATTGTCAAAACGGCAAGTCCAAGTGAAATCGTGGCAAGGGTCAAGGCAGTTGAAAGAAGAATAGCTATACATTCTCGGAAAGCTATAGATGTGCAGAGGGTTTTATCTATCAATCAACTTGAATTAAACCTAGACACGAGGTCAGTGGGGGTAGGACAACAAGCAGTAGAGCTAACGACAATTGAGTTTGATTTATTATATTATTTTATGGAAAATGAGGGGATTGTGCTAACGTATGAGCAAATTATAGATAGAATATGGAATGACGATGTAACTGGGTTTCACAGTGTGCGAGTCCATGTTGCAAAATTAAGAGAAAAGCTAGCTCCTTTTGATTCAGTTCCCGAGATAAAAACAATTAGATCCGTTGGTTATCAGTTGCATAAAGGAATGAGAGGATAAAAAATGCCAAAGATTAGTTTTAAGGCGTTTATTGCGTTGAGCCTTATCGCTATTGTTTTCACGCCAATCCTTTTAGCGAAAACTGCTTCACAACTAACGAATGTTTTTTCATCCAAAGAGAGTCAAAGATTCGATTTGGACTCATGGGTGCAGAATAATATAGTGAATACTGATAAGACACAGTTTGATAAGGAAGAATGGAAAAGTCAATTAAGAAAGAAAGCCGAAGAAGATAATCTTGATCTGCTCATTATTTTTGCAGATGATGAGTTGCTCTACACTGAAAGAATGAAGGAACCTGAAAATACTCTACTCCCTGAAGGTGATCAAGCCCTTTCAGAAAATCTCGATGAAAAATCTAATTTATATCTAGTTCAATCTTATTTATATACAGCTCATTATAATGTTTATTCAGCTGATAATTCGTTCATTGCAACGGTATATATTAGCCCTCCTCCGATACCTGCAGAAGAACAACTTAAAAGTACGAACTACGATTTTGTCTTTTACATTGGTGCATTTTCTTTAGTCTCGATACTCTATATATTATTTCTGCAAGTAAATTTAATGAAGCCATTGCGTGCTATTAATAAATCTTCCCAGCTTATATCGAATGGAACATATAGCATAGATTTACCAAGTTCCAACATTAAAGAAATGAACTATACCACTCATGCCTTTATTGAAATGGCTAAAAATCTCAAATTGTCGAAAGAGAATAACGAAAGATTAGAAGATGAAAGAAAACTCTTTGTGTCTTCCATTGTTCATGATTTAAGGACGCCTATTTTTTCATTGCGAGGTTATTTGGAAGGATTAAAAAAGGGACTTTTTAAAAACGAACAAAAGAAAACGCAATATTTAGAAATGAGCATGAAACAAGCAAATCATCTGAATGAATTGGTCACGTCTTTGGCTAATTATTCAAATATTGAAGGACAAATTAAACTCGAAGAAATAACAGTATTTCAAGTTAATGATCTACTACACGATTTAAAGCAGATGTTGTTTTTTAAACTTTCAGAGAAAAAACTTACGCTAGAAGTAATTAATCGAACGAGTCTCCCCATTACTGGTGATTATCTATTGCTAAAAAGAGCATTTGAAAATGTGCTTATCAATTGTATTCGCCATAGTCCACCGACAGAGAAAATAGAAATATTCATTAGAGAAAAGGATAGTTTTATAGAAACGATTATTTTAGATAATGGAAAGGGCTTTGCAGAAAAGGATCTTGAGCACATATTTAAACCTTTATATAAAGGAGATGAAGAAAAGTTTAGCGATGGACAAAGAATGGGATTAGGTTTAACTATTGCACAAGTTATTATTCAGAAGCATAGTGGAACAATCCAAGCCGCAAATGATGTGGAAAAAGGGGCAAAGATTGTTATAAAGATTCCTAAAAATATCATTGAATAAAATAATCAGAAAACATAAAAATGAAGGAAATCGCTTCCTTCGTTTTTTTTTGATTGTTATTTTTTCAAAACAGTGAAAGTGAGTATAAAGTATACCTAGTTGTTGTATAGAAGGATGATGTTTCTTGATAAAATCTTGATACTAATTATATAGAAAATTGATTTACCTTGGCTATAATTCTTACAAGAATAAGAAGGGGGAGATTAAAAAATGTCAGTTCTTAGCGTGAGAGGACTCTCTAAGATATATGGTCAAGGTCAAAGTCAAGTAAAGGCATTAAATCATATTGAATTAGAAATTGAAAAAGGCGAATTTGTCGCAATAATGGGGACAAGTGGTTCTGGAAAATCAACCCTTTTAAATATGATATCTGGGCTAGATACATATGATCAGGGAGAAGTTCTGATAAGTGGTGAAAATATAAAGGGGTATTCTGATCACGAATTGACTCGTTTACGCAGAGAAAAGATAGGGTTTATTTTTCAATTATTTAATTTAATTCCTGTATTGTCCGTTATAGAGAATGTTACCCTCCCAGCAATGCTAACTGTAAAGAATAAGAAAGAATTAGAAGAAAAAGCGATTGACTTGTTGCATTTGGTTGGTTTAGGTTCTTTTATACAATCTAAACCTAATCTATTATCTGGCGGTCAACAACAAAGAGTAGCGATAGTGAGAGCACTTATAAATGACCCGGAATTAATTCTAGCAGATGAACCTACTGGTAGCCTTGATTCAAAAACCTCTAAAGCTATGATGAGTATTCTACGTAACTTCTGTGAGGAACTGGGACATACGTTAATTGTAGTAACACATGATGCAAATGTAGCTGCTTATGCTGATAGAGTTATTTTCATGCATGACGGTAAAATCTGCGATACGCTAAATTTAAAAAACTCAAGCTTGAAGGATCATGAAGTAGTCAGGATTATTGCATCTAAGATTGAGGAACTAAGCTTATGAGATTATTTATTAAAGCAGCTATTAATTCAATATTCAACCATAAGGCCAGAAACGCATTCTTAGTTTTAGGTATTTCTCTAGGTGTTGCTCTAATTGTAATTGTGCAAATATTATTAGCTAGTTTACAAGAATCAAATGAACAGACAATCAAAGATTTGCATGGCGATTTTGACATAATAGTTGGTTATCAAGATAGTCATAAGTCACTTACTAAATTAGAGATTGATACGATAGAGACGATAGAAGGAGTGGAGAAAATAAGTCCCTTCCTATACCCATACTTAAACAAAGAAGTAGAGTATGATATGTGGGGCGAACCAACTTACATTGGTTTTAACAATGATGAGTTGGCTTATGAATATCCGTTTGTATCAATAAAATCTGGTAATTTCCCTAAAGCACAAGAAGCTTTAATTTCTCCCACATACGCTAAATTGAATAATTTGCAAATTGGCTCGATGATAGAAATGAATTTTCCACCACAAGGGAAAAGAGATGTTACGGTATCGGGAATTACTGAAGAGCATGAAGCCTTATCGAATATGGTCATTCTCGACTTTCATTGGCTTCAAGAAGTTACTTTAAACGATGGAATAACAACCGCATTGATTATTAAGTTAGATGATATTGAAAAGAAATCGGATGTTGTTCAAGAATTGAGAGAGCTTAACCAGGATTTTTTTATTGATAATCGATTAGAGATTGATAATGAACGTAATAATATTGGCGGGCTTGGACCATTTGTAAAGGGGCTTAATATTGCCATTTACCTTATAAGTGCATTGATACTTATTAGCACAATGAGAATGTCCATTCAGGAAAAACAAAAGGAACTTGCAACGCTACGCCTATTAGGTTTTGGGAAAAAACACATTATGTTTTTAGTTTTAATTGAAACGATGATGGTAGGATTAGTTTCTGTAGCAGTGGGAATCCTTGTTGGTATTCTAGTCCCTTTTCTTACACTTGATGTGTTTTTAAGACTAATGAATATTCCAAATGCCGGTATTGTATTACCATACCACGATATATTATTTAGTTTGGGGATTTTTACAGTAATCATTTTTTTATCTTCACTCATTCCTGGCTATATAGCAAGTCTTTCTCCACCAATTGTTGTTTATAGAGGTGTGAAAAACATCCAAGGTATTACTAAAAGGTATTTCATGATTAGTTTGTTGTATGCAGTATTCATAACTATATTATTTGCCCTTAATCAATGGCAGTGGCAATCGAGGTTTATATATGTTATTAACGCAGTTTTGTTTATAGCATTAATATTTATGACGATCCCTCTAATGTTTGTGTTATTTGAGAAAGGAATAAGTCTGTTAGATCGAAAATTAAGGGTTAGAGCAGAAGGCTTATTAGCTACAAAAAATTTACTAAGACAATTAGGCAGAAATGTGCAAATCTCTACTATTTTCACTTTAGGGGTTATCATCTCTATTATAGGAATGGTGGTATTAACAAGTGTTAAAGTGAACACAACTGAAACAATCAAGGATACTTACCCAAATGACTTGAAATTAGTGTCTGTGGGATCAGAAATAGAAGAGGGGTTTCCATTTTCATTCTATGACCTTGTCAGTGAAAGCCCTAATATAGAGGCGCATTTTTACACAAATGTAAAGCTGTTTGATACGATGAATCTCCCTTCAAAACAAGGTGAAGTGATACTTGCTCTTAGTGGGACTGATTTACAATACAGCTTAGATAAAAATGAGGTTCAGATAAAGGACGGTATTCATCTAGAGGAAGATTTGAGTCCTAACGGCGTTATGATAACAGAGTCTACTTCAAAGAAATTAGGATATCATTTAGGCGATGTAATAGAAGCTGATATGTCTGAAAATGTGGATGAAGTGGATAAGAAAGAATTTATCGTCGAAGGTATTATAACCAATTCAGAGCACATGAGTGACGACTACAAAGTATTCACTACTAAAAAAAATATGGAAGATATGTTTCAGATTCATACTCTTCATAGTGTAGAGATGAATATTACATCAGATATAGACCAACAAGAAACAATGGAAGAAGTTCAATCACTGATCCAACAACCGCAGTATGCTAATACAATTTTATATAATAGAGCAGAAGAATTGAATGACTTAGAAGAACAATTGTTACAACGCTTTTTCATATTATTTCTAGCTGTAGGATTAATCATTTTGTTTACTATCATCGGGTTAATGAATAGTACAGCCAGTAGTATTAAGGAAAGAATCCAAGAATTAAGTATGCTACGTGTACTTGGTTATACAAAGAAACGGTTATTTTCGTTGCTATTGCTTGAAGGAGCTCTTTTAACGGGAACAGTTGGAATATTTGCAGTAGGGTTATCGATGATTTCCACATACTGTTTGCTTCAAAGTTTAAATGCTACTACATTTCCATCAATGCCTTTACTTCTGGGAGGTATAATTGTTCTTTCTCCATTAATAGGTATGGCGGCAGTTTTATTTCCTGCTCTGTGGGCAACGAGGCAAGACGTAATGAAGGGATTACGCTAGATAGGTTGTCTCATTAACAAGTAAGCAAATCTTGCTCACGTATTCTTAGAGAAAATAAATTGATCGATCGTAAAGAAGAGAAAACCTCTTTATATACGTTACAGAGAACTGTATCATAAGTAAGTAGTTAGTACGGTTTATAAAAAACGTATAGATAATGTGCATTTAAATGACCATGAACTACTGTTAAATCAGCTTTCGTGGCTTTTTGTATTCTAAACTTTTGTTTGCGAAGAGGAGTGATAAGTTATGGATTATTTTTTAGAAATAGTAAAGGAATTCGGTATACCTACAATTACAAATAAAACTCTATTGACTAATGGAAAAACAGCTTCAACCTATTTATTGCATACAAATACTTCAAAAAAATATATTTTGAAATCCGTTGATACGAAAGTGCAGGCTTACTTTGAATATAAACTTATACAACATATTAGAACAAAAAATATTAACATTGTGAGTGAGATTTTAACTTCAAAGTCGGATGAGCCATTTACTCAAATAGATAAGAATTTATTTCAAATACAGGTTTACGTACCTTCAGTAAATGAAAAAGCTCCTTTGCAAAAGATTTTAAATACTTATCAGATGTTACAAGAATATTTAAAGGATTTTCATTATGAACCAGCGCGTCATAATCGTTTCGCATTAGATAGGTTATGGAGAGATACAAAAGAACTTTTGCATGAAAACTTCCCAGAAATTTATGATGAACTTTGCCCATCAATTGAAAAGTTAAAGGCGTTGGATCATAGCCAGAGGAATTGGATTCATGGAGATTTAGGTGCATGGAATATTTTATTAACTGCTGAACGAAATGTTTGCTTCATCGATTTTAGTGAGGCACGGCAAGGACCTAAATATTTTGATTTAGTAGCAATTTTTGCGTCATATTTACCTCCGAGTTTAGAGACAATTGATACATACACTCAAGTATTTTTAGCAGAATATGAAGTTTCGGTTAATTTGAATGAGTTCTACCAAACGTTAGAACTTTGGTATGTTAAAGGAATTTTAAGTTTATTGAAAGTCGATATTCAATCCACTAAAGAGCACATCCTTTATTTTTATAAAATTATTAAATATATTAGAACCTTATAGTAGTTTTTTGCCTGAGTTAAGAAAAAACCGCTTTTAATCATGTGGCGGGAACTATAGCAAACAGTTGTGATAATATAGAATAAAATTATCCAAAAGACTTATGATTAAGGATGATCTGATTTGAAGGAAATTGTAATTTGTAACAGTATTGGTTCTTATAGTGGAGCATTAACTCGCGGAAAAGAATATGTGGTCATAGAGGAGAATAAGGAAAAAGAGCAGATAAGGATAGTTGGCGATAACAACCGAACAAGGTGGTATAAAAAATATTATTTTGTTCCACACGGGACTACTGTTCCTGTTTTGGATAAATGGAAATTTGATGATGAAATAATTGATTCAAGTGAAAAATCTTTAGAACATGTTGAAATGACTTTTACCTTTAGCGATGGTGTTCGATTTGCACTAAACAAGGCCTAAAGGATTATGTGGAACGGAATATGGATGGGAATGTTCTTCTTATAGAAAATCAAATTATTGTAAAGGATTTTTCGTACGAAATAGTAAATAGAGCTTTTTTCGATTTAGACCAGCAAAATGAATTATTAAATGCAAGTCTGTTATACAACTAAAATAAAGAGCCTAGACAAAGCTGATTCGGACGCAATTATGCCGAGGCATAATTGATGAGAAATAATAAGGTATCATACATAAATTAAGGAGTAGCCAAAATGACAAACGAAACTGAAAAAACAATAATCGAAATGCTACAAGAATTGAAAGCCGAAATGGCTGAAATGAAGCAAGACATGAATCAACGCTTTGAAAAAGTGGACAAACGTTTTGATAAGGTTGAAAAGAATTTTAATTTCTTAGCCGAAGAACTAGGAAAGCAAAAGACGGTTATTAACAGCCCAAAAATGTTTGAAGAACCTGCAAAGCAAAAAGCTGAAGTAGAAGGACAAATGCCAGATGAGATTCTTAATTTAAAGAGCGCAGTAAAGATTAGTAGCTTTGAAAATTTAGAAGAATTATGGAATATTATCCTGGCTCAAGTTGAACAAAAAATTTCTAAACCAAGCTTCGAAACGTGGTTTAAGTCTACAAAATTACTGTCTTACAATGGAAGTAGTTCAACTGTGGCGATTGCTGCACCAAATTCGTTTGCCCGAGATTGGCTTGAGAATCATTATAGTCATTTGATTACAGGTATAGTAGGGGCGCTTACAGGCGAAGATTTGCTTATTGAGTTTGTTGTTCAAAAAAACCACGATTCAGACGATTTCGATCTGCCAGCGCGGATTAACTAAGCAAAAAGGCAGTGGGCACTGAAAAACTTAAGGATTACTAAAATTATAGTAACTAATTATGGTTTTCTCAATTCTATTAAGTGTCGAAAATGTAGCATGGAATCGTGGCAATTATGAATCAACATGAAGCGAGCTAATCGGTATATCGAAGCTGAGCTTTGTTCTAGCGGAGATTGACCTGTAAATCTAATTTAAATAACGTAGCGAAAATTATAACGCCTTTTTAGACAGTTTGCGCTGACTGTTTGAGAGGGCGTATTTTTATTGTCTTAAAATCGAAATTGAACGTATATGTTGGATTTTTCTGTAAAAATCTGAAAGTGCTTACTTTTTTAATTCACCTAACCTGAGTTTTATGCTAATGCACTCAGTTTTAAAGGTTAACTGCAGCAGATTTACATTGAATGTATGGAAAAATAATCTCATATTTTAAATGAAGGATGGACATTTGGAGGAGGAGTTAAGATGGGCTTATTTGATGGGATAATAGGTAATGCAAGTGAAGTAAATCTAGAAAAATTACGGGAAGAAGTTAAAGATTTATTAACACCTCATGAAACAATTAAGCATGCCTATAAAATTATAAGAGACACTTTTATTTTTACGGATAAAAGACTTATCTTAATCGATAAACAAGGAGTAACTGGGAAGAAAACGCAATATCATTCAATTCCATATAAGAGTATTCTTCATTTTTCAGTTGAAACTGCGGGAACGTTTGATTTAGATGCAGAGTTGAAAATTTGGGTTTCAGGTAGTGAATTACCGATTCAGAAAAACTTTAATAAATCAACTAACATTTATAAAATTCAAAGTGTGTTAGCGGAATATGTATTAGGAAAGGCATAAAATTAATTTCTTTCAGCAAATGTTTTGTGTAACGTAAGTGAAACGGCAGTTACAATTGTTTTGTGTAACGAAAGCGAAGCGGCAGTTACAAATGTTTTGTGTAACGTAAGTGAAACGGCAGTTACAAATGTTTTGTGTAACGAAAGCGAAGAATCAGCAACAACACACGACTGAGTGATCAACATTTTGCTGCTGCCGCTACGTTAGCACTACGCTTTCGCGCAAAAAACATTTGCAGAGCACAAAGCCGATTCCATACCCAATTATGCCGAGGTATAATTGATCGGTCAACAATACTGTTGATCGTTTATCTTTGCTTAAACGTATATAATTATATTGGGTGATAACATATGAAAAGCGTAAACTTACAGCTTGACGAAAATAATTCGTTAGAAATAACGCAGATAGAAGAAAATTTATTTGAGGTGCGACTTGGAATTAATGGAAGCATTAGTGTGTACTATATGACACGTGAACAACTCCTTAATTTTGATCAATTAGGCGCTCATATTCGCATTGAGGCTATTCTAGAGGATGATCTGTAAACATATTTCAACTCTATTCGAAACCTATATTAGTAGTTGATAAATGTTTTACAAGACATATTCACAGAAGTGAGCTTCAGGAAGCCCACTTCTTCAGAGGTGGGAGGAATGAAGTGCTTTAGGTAGCGCTACCTGCCTTCGTTAAAACTTATTGCCAACACAACATCGGTTGTGTAAATAAGAAAGTCTTATGGAACGGAAGATAAATCAAAGATGTTGTACACAGGACATGGCAACACCATCTGTGGAGAGCTTTGTAACGCTTCTCTTAAGTACATAAGAACCCCACTGCTTTAGCTGTGGGAGTAGTCAGTTAGTATTGAAGGCCTAATGTATGTTTGTGAAAATTATGACAGATACATTATGTATTATTTTAATTTATTAAAGATTTTGTGAATTTCCTGATTAATAACAGTGGGATTTGTCCGATTAATGAAGGTAGATTTTCGAATCTGAGTAAAAACATACCTTTCTATAGTATAAATCGACTAATTTTGATGTGAAAATTAAAAGAAAATATGAATGTATTGCTTACAAAGTATGGGTAAAATCTTTCTTGGTAGTGACAATTGTCTCTAAACAAATGTAAATAGATTGTATATACTTACAGTTAGAGGGAAGGAGGAGGTAACTTGATTCTAGTTCGTAATGATAAATTCGAAATAACCGAAGAAAATGGCAAGGTCTATATGCTTACTTACAGTGCCGGTTATCCATTAAAAGAATTTGATAGTATTTTACGTAGTCATCCCCGACTTAAATTATCAAATTTTTCAATATTAAAAAATGTCTTAGCAACAGAAAATACTAGCCCTGTTGAAATTGGACGCTGGCTTCCAAATGTTGAAGCAGAAATTGCACGAGATAAAATGTCTGCCTCAATATTTGTATACGAAACACACGATTATATACTAGAGAATAAAGAGAAATTAACTCAACAAATTCTGGAAACAATCGAGAACGAAGGAATTGATCATGGAATATTAGATTTTGATATTTCTAAAATTGATCCAGGAAAAGCATTTTTAATTGCACAAGGAACACCACCTGTAGCAGGAACAGATGCACAAATTACATACTTACCTAAACCAGAGAGAAAGCCAGTAATTCGCGAAGATGGGAAAGCTGATTATTATGACATGAACTTTATTTCTGAAATTTCAGAAGGTTCTTGGCTAGGTGAAAAAGTCCCTGCGACATTAGGTAAACCAGGAAAAAATGTACTAGGCGACATTATGGCTGCTGTACCAGGTCGTGATTCTCCTATACGATACGATAAAAAATCAGCTTATGAAGTGGAAGAGGATGGGAAAACTGTCATCCGTTCTAAAATAGCTGGTGTATTAGATGATGTCAAAGGCATGATCGGTGTTAATAGACATTTGCCAATTAATGGGGACGTTGGCGTTGAAACAGGGAATCTCGAATTTAATGGCTCATTAAGCATTAAAGGAACAGTTACATCAGGCTATACAGTCATTGCTACTGGAGATATTTCCATCGAGGGTGCTGAAGGTGTAAGCGGTGCCAAACTTATTAAATCCATTGAAGGCGACGTTTATATTCGTGGAGGGATTTTTGGTTTAGGCTCAACTATTGTAGAAGCAGGCGGCAATATTTTCGTTAAGCATGTCAATGAAGCAAATCTAGTTGCAGCTGACAGCATTCATATAGGATTTTATTCATTAGGATCACAGCTCTCTGCGCATTCGATTTTTGTGGACGAACGAAAAGGGAAAATTATTGGGGGCCGTGCAGTAGCTAAGAATACAATAGTCACTGCCATCTCAGGAAATCGTTTAGAGCGTCGAACGGACTTAATCATTGAAAGCGTTAATAAACAGGAAAGATACTCTATTATGCAAGAGAGGGCTGCACAGCTTAAGTCGCTACAATCAGAAATCTCTGAGCACGAGGGAAAAATTAAAAGCATATTGCCTTTCCTTGATAAAATGTCTAAGGAACAGATAGCTACATTTGAGGAAACAAAACAAAGCTTAACAAAATTGAAAGCGGATGCAGTAGCAATCGATCGTGAGGTTAAGCTAATAATGGATGAAATGCGTCATGCTGGAAAAGAAGAAATTATTGTGACGAAGGAAGCTCATCCTGGTACCTATATTCAAATTGGCAAAAAATCATCCTTATTAAGTAAGATGACAAACGGTAAATTTCTTATTGAATTTGGTGAGTTAAATGTCTAGGGAATCGTTCATTCCTGTATTTGCACATCGTGGGGCTTCAGCGTATACACTTGAAAATACTTTGAAGGCTTTTGAAAAGGCTTTAGAGCTAGGAGCAGATGGGATCGAATTAGATATCCAGCTTTCAAAAGAAGGTATTCCGGTTGTGTATCATGATCCACAGCTGTCAAGATTGGTTGGCATCAATAAGCATGTGAACGAATGTACGGTAGAGGAGCTAGTAAGCTTTAAACTTGGGAAGCCTTGGAGGCGATTATTTTCAACGTATAAAATCCCGACGTTTGACGTAGTTTTAGCTTGGGCAAATTCACAACAGCTACCCCTTAATATCGAATTAAAATCAACAATTCTAGATAATAAAAGCGCACTTATTCAAATGCTTCAAGGGCTTACTTTGCCAGTTGGCAGTCATTTTTCATCGTTTCACTATGAGCTTCTGGAGATTGTGAAACAATCTAAGCCGGACTATGAAACAGCACTTATAGCAACAAAAAAATTAAAATGGGATTTGCTTAGTGATTACAAAGCTATTGACAGTGTTCATATGCATAAAAGGTATTATAAACCAAGATATTTAGAGGCCTGTGTAGCGAGTAATAAAGCATGTCGTTTTTATGCAATAGATGGGGATGAAACATTTTTATTGAATCCGCATCCTTCTGTAATTGGTTGGATTACTGATTTTCCTGATAAAGTAATTGCGAAACAGCAACGTTAATCATTCTGATGAATGAAGATAAAAATAGCTATCCAATAAGTCTTTTGGACTTAAAAGGATAGCTATTTTTATTTTTTTTGGAAGCGTGGAGCCACTTTTCCATTTTTTCGATCGCGGTGGAGTAAGAATCCTGCGAAAAAGCCAAAGCCTATAACAAAGAGAATAATGCCAACGACGAATTGTAGCCATAAAAATGGGAAAGGTGAGATGAGCTTTCCAAATAATGTATCACGCATAAATTTAATGCCACCTGCAGCCATAAGACCTGGAATAAGCATTACAATAAATGCAGCTAAACGAGCCATGCATGTCCCCCCTTATTCCTAATTTTAATTGTACCTGTGGATATTGGAATGTCAAGGAAGCTATGTAACTGGAGTACCCAACAACTAGTAAAGACATACTAGATCAGTTGTAACTGAATGTTTAGAAAATTCTTAATTAAACAAGAAAGTGTAATAATAGTTGATAAATTGTGAAATTGTGAGTATTGTAAAAATAAATGGAGCATTATTATCCATTGTTAAACAATTTTTGAACATTTATTATACTGAATTGGAATGGGCATTTGGGGATGCACTTTCTAAAGCAAAGGGGCGAGTTTTCATGGAAATCTTCAAGTATATGGAAAAGTATGATTATGAACAATTGGTATTTTGCCAAGATGAAGCATCAGGGTTAAAAGCGATTATCGCTATCCATGACACAACACTTGGGCCAGCACTAGGCGGGGCACGTATGTGGACATATGCATCAGAAGAAAATGCGATCGAGGATGCATTACGTTTAGCACGAGGGATGACCTATAAAAATGCTGCAGCTGGTTTAAACCTAGGCGGAGGAAAAACGGTCATTATCGGTGACCCATTTAAAGATAAAAATGAAGAAATGTTCCGTGCACTAGGACGTTTCATCCAAGGGCTTAATGGTCGCTATATTACGGCAGAAGACGTTGGTACAACAGTGACAGATATGGATTTAATGCATGAGGAAACAAATTATGTAACGGGAATATCTCCGGCTTTTGGTTCATCAGGAAACCCATCTCCAGTAACTGCTTACGGGGTATACCGTGGTATAAAAGCATCGGCAAAAGAAGCGTTTGGATCTGATTCACTAGAGGGGCGTACTATTTCTGTACAAGGTCTGGGCAATGTAGCCTACAAGCTTTGCGAATATTTACATAATGAAGGTGCAAAACTTGTTGTTACAGATATTAACCAAGCGGCAATTGATCGAGTTGTGAATGATTTTGGTGCGACTGCTGTGGCACCAGAGGAAATCTATTCACAGGAAGTTGATATTTTCTCACCTTGTGCATTAGGAGCGATTTTAAATGATGAAACGATTCCGCAACTAAAAGCAAAGGTTGTCGCAGGTTCTGCTAATAACCAGCTACAAGATTCTCGCCATGGTGATTATTTACATGAATTAGGGATAGTGTACGCACCTGATTATGTGATTAATGCAGGTGGAGTAATAAATGTAGCTGATGAATTATACGGATATAACCGTGAGCGTGCGATGAAGCGTGTTGAAGGCATTTATGATAGTATCGAAAAAATCTTCGAGATTTCTAAACGTGATGGTATACCGACATATGTTGCAGCTAATCGTTTAGCAGAAGAACGTATCGCTCGAGTATCGAAGTCTCGTAGCCAATTCTTAAAAAATGAAAAAAATATTTTACACGGTCGTTAAGAACCGATTATTCGTTGAGAGAAGTCGCATTGTCGACTTCTTCTAACTTTATAGTAAATTAATAGATTTAATAGTTTAAATGAATTTAAACGGCAAGGACAGATCACTTATCTTAGGTACCAAAGGGACAAGATGCTTTAGCATTTTTCTCATAAGGGGGAATCCATATGGCTCAAAATTATGATGTTGTCATTTTAGGCGGAGGTACAGGTGGCTATGTTGCAGCAATTCGAGCTGCACAGCTGGGCTTAAAAACAGCTATTGTTGAACGTGAGCGCCTAGGTGGAACATGCTTGCATAAAGGCTGTATACCGAGTAAGGCCTTACTTCGAAGTGCAGAAGTGTATCGTATGGCAAATAAAACAGCTGCTGAATATGGTGTTGATATTGAAGGCGTTACATTGCAATTCGACAAAGTGCAGGCGAGAAAGCAAACGATTGTTGAGCAATTGAGCCAAGGTGTGAATACACTGATGAAAAAGGGCAAAATAGACGTTTATCAGGGAACAGGGCGAATTTTAGGACCTTCTATTTTCTCACCAATGCCTGGCACTATTTCAGTTGAAATGAATAATGGCGATGAAAATGAAATGCTAGTTCCAACAAATGTGGTCATTGCCACCGGGTCAAAGCCAAGAGGAATGGCCGGACTAACGGTTGATGGTAAATATGTGATGAACTCTGATCATGCGTTGGAAATGGAAAATTTGCCAAAGTCATTGTTAATTGTCGGCGGAGGAGTTATTGGAATTGAATGGGCCTCGATGCTTTGTGATTTTGGGGTTTACGTAACGGTCATTGAATATGGGCCATCCATTTTACCAGCAGAGGATGCAGACATTGTAAAAGAAGTAACCAAGCAGCTTGAAAAAAGAGGCGTCCGCATTGTGACTAACGCCCGCTTAGATACGGGGACCTTTAAAATTGAAAATGATAACGTTTTCATTTCTGCAAAAGTCGATGATAAGGATGAATTATTTGAGGCTGATAAAGTATTGCTTTGTGTTGGACGTGAAGCAAATACACAAGGTATCGGATTAGAAAATACTGAAATAGAAGTTGAAAATGGGTTTATCAAAGTCAAGGATTCGTATCAAACGAAGGAATCACATATGTATGCCATAGGGGATGTTATCGGTGGCTTACAATTAGCTCATGTTGCTTCGCATGAAGGGGTATCTGCGATTGAGCATATTGCAACGGGTAAAACAGAGGCACTTGATGTTCTAAATGTACCAAAATGCGTTTATTCTTATCCTGAGGTTGCAAGTATTGGCTTAACAGAGAGTGCTGCTCGAGAGCAAGGTTATTCATTGAAGGTTGGTAAGTTTCCATTCAAGGCGATTGGAAAAGCGCTAGTTAATGGAGAGACAGATGGCTTTGTGAAAATGATTGCCGATGAAGAAACGAATGATATATTGGGTATTCATATGGTAGGACCACATGTGACAGATTTAATTGGAGAAGCATCGCTTGCTAAATTATTGGATGCAACGCCGTGGGAAATTAGTCAGGCCATTCATCCACATCCGTCACTAAATGAGGTACTAGCGGAATCAGCGTTAGCAGTGGATAATCGCGCCATTCATTTTTAATTTCTCTTTTGGTAGCGAAAGTGAAACGTCGGGAAGGGGTGTTCGTATGCAAGGTGTTCAAATTAAGCATGAGGATTTAGGTTTATCAAAAGAAGATGTACTTGCAATGTTCGAAACGATGTTAATGGCGAGAAGACTAGATGAACGTATGTGGTTATTAAACCGTTCTGGTAAAATTCCGTTTGTTATTTCTTGTCAGGGACAGGAGGCAGCACAAGTAGGGGCAGCCTTTGCTCTTGATCATAATAGAGATTATATTGCACCTTACTATCGAGATATGGGAGTTGTTTTACATTTTGGCATGACACCAAGAGAATTGATGTTATCC
Organism: Lysinibacillus sp. NPDC096212; assembly: GCF_044763105.1. Taxonomy (NCBI): domain Bacteria; kingdom Bacillati; phylum Bacillota; class Bacilli; order Caryophanales; family Bacillaceae; genus Lysinibacillus; species Lysinibacillus sp. NPDC096212. The sequence continues at coordinate 36,071 of NZ_JBIWFQ010000033.1, forward strand.
GCATTTGCTAAAGCAGAGGATCCAAACTCGGGTGGGCGTCAAATGCCAGGTCACTTCGGACATAAGAAAAATCGTATTCTAACAGGCTCTTCGCCAGTTACTACACAAGTTCCACATGCGGTGGGAGTTGCTCTAGCAGGTCGTCTACAAAAAGAAGATTTTATTACTTTTGTTACGCTTGGTGAAGGTTCTTCTAACCAAGGTGATTTCCATGAAGGTGCGAATTTCGCAGGCGTGCATAAGCTGCCAGTAATTATAATGGTAGAAAATAATCAATATGCAATTTCTGTGCCTGTAGAACGTCAATTAGGCTGTGCAAAAGTATCAGATCGCGGTATTGGCTATGGTATGCCAGGTGTTACGGTTGATGGAAAATGTCCGTTACAAGTTTATAAGGTTGTGAAAGAAGCAGCTGATCGCGCACGTAGTGGTGAAGGTCCAAGTTTAATAGAAACAGTGACTTATCGCTTAACGGCTCATTCTTCGGATGATGATGATCGTCAATATCGAACTGCCGAGGATATAGCAGAAGGAAAGGCAAAGGATCCAATTTTGTTGTTTGAAAAGTACCTTATGGATGCAGGAGTTATGACAGAAAAACTACGTGCTGAAATAGAAGAACGTGTCATGGCAGAGGTGAATGAAGCAACAGATTATGCAGAAGCTGCTCCGTATGCAACAGCAGAGCATGCTTTGAAATACGTATATGCACCAGTGGACGGAGGTGATGTGTAATGGCAGTGATGTCTTATATTGATGCGATTACATTAGCGATGAAGGAAGAGATGGAACGTGATGAGCGTGTTTTCATTTTAGGAGAGGACGTTGGTCGCAAAGGCGGGGTTTTCAAAGCAACAGCAGGTCTTTACGAGCAATTTGGTGAACATCGTGTACTTGACACGCCACTTGCTGAGAGTGCAATTGCAGGTGTTGGTATTGGTGCTGCAATGTATGGGATGCGCCCGATTGCCGAGATGCAATTCGCTGATTTCATCATGCCTGCCGTTAATCAAATTGTTTCTGAAGCAGCAAAAATCCGCTATCGTTCAAATAATGACTGGTCTTGCCCAATGGTTATACGAGCACCATTTGGCGGCGGTATTCACGGAGCGCTCTATCATTCGCAGTCTGTAGAGGCACTTTTTGCAGGAACACCAGGATTGAAAATTGTTATACCATCAACACCGTATGATGCAAAAGGCTTGTTAAAAGCAGCGATCCGAGATGAGGATCCAGTACTGTTTTTTGAGCATAAGCGTGCATATCGACTCATTAAAGGTGAAGTTCCTGTCGACGATTATACATTGCCCATTGGTAAGGCAGATGTTAAGCGGGAAGGGGAAGACGTTACTGTCATTACGTATGGTTTAGCTGTCCATTTTGCATTACAAGCGGCAGAGCGCCTAGCAGCAGATGGTATTTCAGCGCATATTCTTGACCTACGCACGGTATATCCACTTGATAAAGAAGCGATCATTGAAGCGGCTAGTAAAACAGGTAAAGTTTTACTAGTTACCGAGGATAATAAAGAAGGTAGCATTATGAGTGAGGTTGCAGCAATTATTGCAGAGCATTGTTTATTTGAGCTCGATGCACCAATTCAGCGCCTTGCAGGACCAGATGTTCCAGCTATGCCGTATGCACCAACGATGGAAAAATATTTTATGATCAACCCTGATAAAGTAGAGCGTGCGATGCGAGAACTTGCAGCATTCTAATATAGAAGAGCTTAAAAGTTTATACCTCTGGCGGATCTACAAAATTTGACTGGAAGTAAAACGTTATCTACTCATTGTAGTAAATAGAAGCTTATGAAAAGTTAAAATCCGTGTGATTGTTTATCTACGCGTCATAGCCTAAAGCTTATAAATATCACAGGTATTTTAAGACTCTTCATAGAAAGTTTGGGATGACATTTCTTAGAACGTTATGTCATGTATATAACTTGATTGGAGTGGAGACTGGACGCCCCCAGGAAAGCGTCCGGTCGGAACGGAAATCAACCCCCACTTTATTGTGATGAGTTTATTATAAATATGATAGTAATTTGATAGATACAAATACACCTAGGCATAATTGATGGGGGGAATAGATGATGGCTATTCAAAATATTACAATGCCACAGCTCGGCGAAAGTGTAACAGAAGGTACGATTGAAAAATGGCTTGTCAAGCCAGGTGATACGGTAAAAAAATATGATCCATTAGCAGAAGTTGTAACAGATAAAGTTAATGCAGAAATCCCGTCTTCTTTTGAAGGAGTCATTACAGAGCTACTTGCAGAGGAAGGGCAAACGTTACCAGTTGGTGCAGTCGTTTGTTCCGTTGAAATAGCAGGCGACAGTGAGTTACCACCTCCGCCTCCGCCGAAAAAATCAGCGGTAAGTACAGCAATTTTAAATGCAGGTGTACAAAAGAAACAGGAGGCTCAGCAGCCAACTACAGCAACAGTAGCCCCACAAAAAACAGTTCGACAGGATAAAGTGCGTTATTCACCAGCTGTTCTTCGACTTGCACAAGAGTATGAAATTGCACTTGATCAAATCACAGGTACTGGTGAAGGGGGACGTATAACAAGAAAAGACTTAATGAAACTGATTGAAGCAGGAAATGTGCCAACTTCTCTAGTGGAAACACCGCCTGCAATCGATTCAGCCGTTCCGCAGTCAGTACCTGTTGTGGTACAAGCATCACAGGAGAATACTAAACCAGCCACACCGACACAACCAATTCAAGCAGGCGATATTGAAATTCCGGTAACAAAGGTGCGCCGTGCTATTGCCAATAATATGGTACGAAGCGTTCATGAAGTGCCACATGCATGGATGATGATGGAAGTAGATGTAACAGATTTAGTAACATATCGTGATAGCATTAAGACAGAGTTTAAGCAAAAAGAAGGCTTTAATATAACGTATTTTGCTTTCTTCGTAAAAGCAGTTGCTCAAGCTCTAAAGGAATTCCCGATGATGAATTCCATGTGGGCAGAAGATAAAATCATCCAAAAACATGACATAAATATTTCCATTGCAGTCGCAACAGATGATGCACTATTTGTTCCTGTAATAAAACACGCTGATGAAAAGTCAATTAAAGGTATTGCTAAGGAAATTCATGAGCTTGCAGTGAAAGTTCGTGCCGGAAAACTAACGATGGATGATATACAAGGTGGTACATTTACGGTCAATAATACGGGTGCATTCGGCTCTGTACAGTCGATGGGCATCATTAATTACCCACAAGCAGCTATCCTCCAAGTGGAAAGTATTGTAAAAAAACCAGTTGTTTTACCTGGCGGAATGTTTGCTGCACGAGATATTGTGAATTTATGTTTATCTTTAGATCATCGCGTTCTCGATGGACTTGTATGTGGTAAATTCCTTAATAGAGTAAAAGAAATACTCGAAAATGCAAATAAATCTTCGACGTCAGTCTACTGATGACTTCTCGGAAACCTGTTATATAACGGTTTCCGATTTTTTTTTACTTTTCGAGTCGCAATTTGTCATGTAGAATAACAAATAGAAACTACTAAGGGGGGAAGCTGATTAAGCGTCCGCATGTCAAACAACATGAAAAATATTGAATTTGAAAAGCCGTCCTATTCAGAATGGCAAGATGCAGCAATCAAGGCTTTAAAAGGGAAACCATTCGAGTCTCTTTTAACGAAAACAAGTGAAGGTATTACATTAGAACCTCTTTACACCCAAGAAAGTTTAGTAGCAAAACTTGGTGAAGAACTTGATAAACAAGTTGCTACAATCCGTTCCCTACAAAATAACGAAGCATTTCGAGTGGCACAGCAAGTATATGCTGAAACAAGCGAGGCATTTTTTGTACAGCTTGATGATAGCTTAGCTCGAGGCAATGAAGTAGTAACAGTTGATAGCCGTGTGAATTTTGAATGGACTGAAGAAGTATTGGCACAATTAGCGACTTATTTCTCTGAATATTCGTTTAAAATTACGGTTGAAAATTCAAATGACCCATTATTAGCAGTGTTCGACAAAATAGCAATTGATCAGCGAGAAGCTGTAAAAGGTTTCATCGTATCGAAATACCCTATCTCTATCACTTTAAATAATTTCCCGAGCGTGCGCTCAATCGGTGCGGACACGACGGTTTATCATAATGAAGGAGCAAACACAGTACAAGAGTTAGCATATGCCCTTGCATTAGCCGCAAAATACGCAAATCAAGAAGAAAGCTTTGAAGCGTTCGCGAAGAAATTTTATGTATCCTTTGCAGTGGATACACAGTTCTTTACAGAGATTGCAAAACTCCGTGCTTTTAAAGTACTTTGGAAAGCGTTTTCATCCGCATATGGAGTATCTAATGGCGTAAAAGTTCCAACTATTGCTGAAACATCATTAAGAAGCTTCTCGAAGCTGGATGTATATGTAAACTTATTACGTTCAGCGAATGAAGCTCTTTCAGGCTTAATTGGCGGTGCGGATGTCTTTACAGTTCACCCTCATGATGCATTAACGAAGCCAACCGATCAATCAGTTCGTATTGCACGTAATGTATCGTTAATCTTAAAAGAAGAAACAAATGTTTTAAAAGTTATAGATCCAGCTGGTGGCTCTTACTTTATTGAGTCATTAACAGCAGATTTTGTGAAAGAAGCTTGGGCATTATTCTTAGAAATTGAAGCAGCTGGAGGCATCGACGCTTACACTGTATCTGGAAAGCTTATGGAGGAACTAGAAAAATCCTATCAAGCTCGTATCAAAGCGGTACAAACGCGTAAGCAATCATTAATAGGTACAAATATTTATGCTAATCCAGCAGATGTGCTTGAAAGCGAAACAAACCCAGCGTTCGCAGAAATTAAGCGAATTGCTAAACCTTTTGAGGAATTACGTGCGGTAATGACTGCGGCAAATGTGCAAACGGGAATCTTATCATTAGGTACACTTAAAAGCTCAAAACCACGTGCTGATTTCGTGTCAGGTTTCTTAAACACTGTAGGTCTAGTTCCAGAAAAAAGCGAACCAGTTGCTACGGCTGAAGAAGCATTAGCTTGGTTAAACGCTACAGAAGCAACATATGTGGTAATTGCAGGTAATGATGACGATACAAAAGAATTAGTACAAGCAATTTTAGCAGGCAAACCAGCTAACGTCATTGTTGACGTTGCAGGTAAATTTAAAGACGAAGAAGAAGCTTGGTTAGCAAATGGCTTAAACGGCTTTATTTTCGCAGGACAGAACATCATCGAAAAATTAAACTCAGTGTTCGCTAGCATGAAGGAGGTCCAACGATGAGCAAGCCAAATTTTAGTGCAGTTGAAATCGAAAAAGTTTTAGCAGCAGAAGCTCCTCAAGCGTCAGAAGAAAAATTCATGACCAATGAAGGAATCGAAATTAAAGATATATACACAAAAGAAGATATTAAAGAGGCAAAACATTTAAATGATGTAGCAGGTATTGCGCCAAATACGCGCGGTCCATACCCTACTATGTATGTAGCTCGTCCTTGGACTGTTCGCCAATATGCAGGTTTCTCAACAGCTGAAGAATCAAATGCATTCTACAAGCGTAATCTAGCGATGGGTCAAAAAGGTCTTTCTGTTGCCTTTGACTTAGCAACTCACCGTGGCTATGACTCAGATCATCCTCGTGTAACAGGGGATGTTGGTAAAGCTGGCGTAGCGATTGACTCTGTAGAAGATATGAAGATTTTATTCGACCAAATTCCTTTGGATCAAATGTCAGTTTCTATGACAATGAATGGCGCTGTATTACCAGTTCTTGCATTCTATATCGTTGCTGCTGAAGAGCAAGGCGTTACACCAGAGCAATTAGCGGGTACGATTCAAAACGATATTTTAAAAGAATACATGGTTCGTAACACATATATTTATCCACCAGCAATGTCGATGAAAATTATTGCAGACATTTTTGAATATACAGCGAAATATATGCCGAAATTTAACTCAATTTCGATCTCTGGTTACCATATTCAAGAAGCGGGAGCAACAAATGACATTGAGCTTGCTTATACATTAGCAGATGGTCTTGAATATGTTCGTACGGGGCTAAAAGCTGGAATCGATATTGATGCCTTTGCACCGCGTTTATCATTCTTCTGGGCAATCGGTATGAACTATTATATGGAAGTTGCAAAAATGCGTGCTGCACGCCGAATTTGGGCACAGATGATGTCAACGTTTAATCCGAAAAACCCTAAGACATTAGCACTTCGTACACACTCACAAACATCTGGTTGGTCTTTAACAGAGCAGGATCCATTTAATAATGTGGCACGTACACTATTCGAAGCGAATGCGTCTTCAATGGGGCATACACAATCCCTGCATACTAATGCACTTGATGAAGCGATTGCGCTACCAACTGATTTCTCTGCACGTATTGCACGTAATACACAGCTGTTCCTACAAGAAGAAACAGCAATGACAAAGGTTATTGATCCATGGGGCGGTTCATATTATGTGGAAAAATTAACAGACGAAATTACAAAATTTGCGTGGGCATTAATTGAAGAAATCGAAGAACTTGGCGGCATGGCGAAAGCGATTGAAACAGGTCTTCCGAAAATGAAAGTCGAGGAAGCTGCGGCAAAACGTCAAGCGAAAATCGACTCTAAAACAGAAACAATCGTTGGTGTAAATAAATATCGTTTAGAAAAAGAAGAACCTATCGACATTCTTGACATTGATAATACATTAGTTCGTCAAAAGCAAATTGAACGTTTAGAAGCAATGAAGGCAGCTCGTGATGAGGCAGAAGTACAAAAACATCTAGCTCGATTAACGAAAGCGGCGCAAGATGGTGAAGAAAACTTATTAGCAATAGCGGTTGATGCAGCGCGTGCTCGTGCTTCTTTAGGTGAAATCTCTGATGCAATCGAAGTTGTTTCAGGTCGCCATAAGGCAGTGATTCGTTCAATCTCTGGCGTTTACTCTGCAAACTTCTCAGATGAAGAGCAAATTGCTGAAATGAAACAAATGACAGAGGAATTCCTTGAGAATGAAGGTCGTCGCCCACGTATTTTAGTAGCGAAAATGGGACAAGATGGACATGACCGCGGTGCGAAGGTTGTGGCAACGGGATATGCTGACTTAGGTTTTGACGTAGATATTTCACCATTATTTATGACACCTGCTGAAGCAGCTCAAATGGCTGTGGAAAACGATGTTCATGTCATTGGTGTATCTTCATTAGCAGCTGGTCATAAAACGCTAGTTCCTGAATTAGTAGCAGAGTTAGAAAAACTGGGCCGCGAAGATATCATTATTATTGTTGGAGGCGTGATTCCAGCACAAGATTATGACTTCCTTTATGAAGCTGGCGCAGTAGCGATATTTGGACCTGGTACAGTTATTCCTGTATCGGCACAAAAGATTATTGAGGAGATTTACAAACGTTTAGGCTATGAGGAAGTGTCTGAATAATGGACAAAAACAAAGGAATGCCTGAAAGTGCGCTATTTGTTATGGACGGAGTAGAGGCAACTCACGACGGAATGCAATATGGTACACCTAAAAAATTCCGAAAGAAAAAAGCCGACAATGTAAACATACAGGAGCTTGCACGAGAAGTACGTGCAAGCTCTCGTACACACTTGTCAAAAGCCATTACACTCATTGAAAGTTCAAATGCAACACATAAAGTGCAAGCACAAGAACTGCTACAAGAGCTTCTACCACATACAGGAAACAGTGTCCGTATTGGGATCACAGGCGTTCCTGGTGCGGGAAAGAGTTCGTTTATTGAGGCTTTCGGAACGATGCTTTGTGAGATGGGGAAAAAAGTGGCAGTCCTTGCGATTGATCCAAGCTCTTCTTTATCGGGAGGAAGTATTTTAGGCGATAAAACTCGAATGGAGGAGCTCGTGAGAAAGCCTAATGCATTTGTTCGTCCCTCTCCAACAGCAGGTACCCTAGGGGGTGTTCATAAAAAGACACGTGAAACGATGCTTGTTTGTGAAGCGGCTGGCTATGATGTCATTTTAATAGAAACAGTTGGTGTTGGACAAAGTGAAACGTATGTCCGTGGTATGGTTGATTTCTTCTTGCTGTTAGTTTTAACAGGTGCCGGGGACGAGTTACAAGGCATGAAAAAGGGCATTATGGAGTTAGCGGATGCCATTGTTGTTCATAAGGCTGATGGTGATAATGTTCGCCTTGCTAAAAAAACGGTATCTGAGTATAAGCAAATTTTACATTTCTTACAGCCTGCTACTCTAGGTTGGATGTCTACAGCAATGCCGGTAAGCTCATGGGAAAAACGTGGTCTCGACAAAGTATGGAGTACAATAGGGGAGTTCAGACAAATCGTTGAGGCAAATAATTACTGGTCAATTAGACGCCAAAATCAGACGAGAGATTGGTTCCAATCGATGATTACCGACCAATTAATCGATATGTTTTATGGTAATCCAGAACGTAAAGTACAGGTGCAACTTTTAGAACGTCAAATTTTAAATGGACAGCTGACAGTCACGCAAGGTGTAGATCGTTTGTTTAGCGATGAACAATCACAGAAATAATATGATCCTTAATATGAGCAACTAGGTGCACAAATTCGTCACTAACTGCTATGATAGGAGATGTATGTGCGTCGACTATCTAAAGCTAGTAAGTTTAACTTCTTTCAGCTGAAAGAAGTTAAGGCTTCCGGAAGTAATTATGCCGGGGCATGATTGATGATGACGCGAACTTGAAAGGAGCTATCGCTATATGAATATGGATTACGATTTATTTATGCAAGAAATTTTAAAAACAGCACGTGCAGAAATTGAGGGTGCTGGTTATGAGCAGCTTCGCACGCCAGAAGCTGTTGAAGAGGCGTTTGCTCGTCCAGGTACAACATTAGTCATGGTAAACTCAGTATGTGGCTGTGCAGGCGGTATTGCACGTCCAGCAGCAGCACAATCCGTACATTACGATAAACGTCCAGACCATCTTGTAACGGTATTTGCTGGTCAAGATAAAGAAGCAACTGCAGCTGCTCGTTATCACTTCGGTGAAGATCATTTACCATCTTCCCCATCATTTGTGTTATTAAAGGATGGACAAGTAGTAGCAGAAGTTGGACGCTATGAAATTGAGGGACATGACCCAATGTCAGTAGTAACAAACTTACAAGCAAACTTTGAGGAATATTGCGACGAACTTTAATTTTATTCATAGAAATAAAAGAGAAGCTATTCTATAAGTAGGAAGCCCCGCAGTTAGAAAACATCTGCGGAGGCTTACTACTTAGCCATGATAGATGATCCCCGATTTGCATGACTTCATAGATAATCTTCTTTTATATTCAAGATACTAGTCAATTGACATTCGGAATATTTGAAATATTGGCTAAATGATTCACCTAAAGTTCGAAATGAATAAAATTAACAGGTGTGTTGATTAGAAATATTGGGCATTATTGTGGTGAAACCCATTGTTTTTCTAAAACTATATATTGCGGCTCATCGCTAAAAGTTGTGGGTGACATTTGTAAAAACCTATTCAATGAATATTAGTTGATTGGAGTGGAGGCTGGGCGACTCCTTGGGGAAAAGCGGCTCATCGGACGCCCCCAGGAAGCTTTGCTCTGTGCGAAAGCGAAGCGACAGCAACAAAGCGCCCAGCCGGAACGGAAATCAACCCCACGTTATGGTGATGTGCCTATGTTTGTAGTGATATAAAGCCTTCAACACATTTGTAAAATTAGAGTACTGAAAGATAGGAGGCAGTCGACTTGAAGAAGTTTTCAATCGGCTATCGTACATTAAAAACGGCATTTGGTGCAGCAATCGCTATTGCCATTGCCCAATACTTTGAATTAGCTTCTTATGCATCTGCTGGTATTCTAACAATATTATGTGTACAGCCAACGAAGAAAAAATCTCTTCATGCAGCTTATACAAGATTCGTCGCAAGTATTATCGGTATGCTTTATGCATTTTTGAGCTTTGAGCTATTTTCCTATCATCCGCTTACATTAGCATGTATGTTAATTGTTTTTATACCAACAATTGTGTCATTAAAAGTAGCAGACGGCTTTGTCTCAAGTGCAGTAATTATCATGCATATTTATGCAGCAAAAAGCTTTTCATGGGCACTTGTTTCTAATGAATTCGCATTAATGGCAATCGGTTATGGTACAGGAATAGCTATAAATATGTATATGCCAGACATTCAAAAGGAATTAAATTACTATCGAGTTAAAATTGAGGAACTTTACAGTAAGATTTTTTTAGAAATTGCCAACTATTTAAGAGAAGGCGATACATTGTGGGATGGGCAGGAAATTATAGACGCGATAAAAGCATTAAATAGTGCGAAATCCCTAGCGTTTAAAGATGTTGAAAATCATTTTACGAGACGTGAAAATGACTACTACGTGTATTTTGATATGCGTGAACAGCAGCTAGAAATTATCGATAGGGTTCTTCCAAAAATAACGGCACTTCCTGTTATAGTACAAGAGGCAGTGATCGTCGCTGACTTTTTACAAGACCTCGGTGAGCATGTTCATTCAGGAAATACGGCTAGTCATTTTAGGGAGAAGTTAGAGCAAGTAAAGCTAGATTTCGCCCAATTACCTTTGCCAAAAAATCATGAGCAATTTCTAGCACAAGCAGCACTCTATCAATTTCTAGAGGAAATGGATCGATATTTAGAAATTAAGCAGTCTTTCAAGGGGATAAAGGTAAAGAAAGAGCGCCCGCAGTAATGCGGACGCCTAGCTTTTCATTACACAAACATTGATAAGCCGAATGCTAGAGATGAAATTACCATGATTGCAACCATCGTATAAACGACGATTTTTTGAAATTTTTTATTACTCATATGCTCGTTCGCTCCTTCTTTTCTTATAAATAGTTTATCAAATCTGAAAAATTTCTCAAGTAGTAGAGTTTTGACGAAAAAGTCTGTAAAATAGATTATGTACCATAACAGAAGGAGATGTCACCATGGAGAGAGTAGATCATATTGGGATTGCAGTGCGTGATCTTGATGAACGCATTACATATTATACAGAAACTTTAGGCTTAAAGCTGCTGAAAGTGGAAGAGGTAGAATCTCAACAGGTTCGTGTTGCATTCATTGACGCGGGTAATGTAAAAATTGAGTTATTAGAACCGATGAGTGAAAAAAGTACTATTCACGGATACATCGAAAAACGTGGAGAAGGTATTCACCATGTAGCTTTCGGTGTAACAGGTATTCGTGAGCGTATGGCTGAGCTTCGTGAAAAAGGCGTCCGCCTTTTATCTGAAGAGCCAGGACCAGGTGCTGGTGGTGCAGAAGTTGCTTTCATGCATCCGAAATCATCTTTCGGTGTGTTATATGAATTATGCGATAAAAGTGGAAAAGGGGATAAGTGATCAGTATGGATATGTTCGACAAAATTAATGACTTGTATGACCGTAAGACAGTAATTGAACTTGGTGGCGGCTATGAGCGCATCGAGAAGCAACATGATAAAGGCAAATTAACTGCTCGTGAGCGTATTGAATTATTACTAGACGAAGGTACATTTTTCGAGATCAACCCATTCATTACACACCGTACAGTAGACTTTGGCATGGACAAGATGGAAGGTCCTGGTGATGGTGTAGTAACTGGTTTCGGTAAAATTAATGGACGTCCAGTATACTTATTCTCTCAAGATTTCACAGTATTTGGTGGAGCACTTGGTGAAATGCACGCCAAAAAAATGGCAACAGTGATGGATTTAGCCGCAAAAAATGGTACACCATTTATCGGTGTTAATGATTCAGGTGGCGCTCGTATTCAAGAGGGTGTACTTTCACTTGATGGTTATGGTCATATTTTCTATCGTAATGCAATCTACTCTGGGGTAATTCCTCAAATCTCAGTTATCATGGGACCATGTGCTGGTGGAGCGGTATATTCTCCAGCAATTACAGACTTCATTCTAATGGTTGATAAAACATCTCAAATGTTTATTACAGGACCGAAAGTTATTGAAACAGTAACAGGTGAAAAAATCTCTGCTGAAGATTTAGGTGGTTCAAAAGTAAACAACGCTGTAAGTGGTAATGCACACTTCCGCGCACCATCTGAAGAAGAAGCTATTGATCAAATTAAAAAACTATTAAGCTACTTACCACAAAATAATAAAGAAAAAGCTCCTCGTCAAGCACGTCCAGAGGGTGATGACTATCGTCCGGAAATCGTGGATACTGTACCGATCGAAACAACTCGTCCTTATGATGTACGTAAAGTAGTCGAGCAAATAGTGGACGAAGGCTCATTTATGGAAGTTCATGCAGAATTTGCAAAAAACGTAGTAGTTGGTTTTGCGCGAATTGCTGGTGAATCAGTTGGTCTTGTATGTAACCAACCTAAAGTATTAGCTGGTGGGTTAGACATTGACTCTTCAGACAAGGCTGCTCGTTTCATTCGTACTTGTGATGCTTACAATATACCAATTATCACATTTGAAGACGTTTCTGGTTTCTTCCCAGGCGTTAAACAAGAGCATGGCGGTATCATTCGTCACGGAGCGAAAATCCTTTATGCATATTCAGAAGCAACTGTACCAAAAATTACAGTGATTCTGCGTAAAGCATATGGTGGTGCGTACGTTGCTCTTAACTCTAAATCAATTGGGGCAGACTTAGTATTTGCTTGGCCTAACGCAGAAATTGCTGTTATGGGTGCAGCAGGTGCAGCTAACATTATCTTCGCGCGTGAAATTGCAAAATCAGAAGATCCAGAAGCAACACGTGCAGCGAAAATTGAAGAATATAAAGAAAAGTTCGCAAACCCATACGTGGCAGCATCTCGTGGTATGGTAGACGATGTTATCGACCCACGTGATACACGTATTAAGCTAATTCAAGGGCTAGATATGTTATCGAACAAACATGAAACACGTCCAGATAAAAAGCACGGAAACATTCCTCTATAAAAATGTACAAGCCTAGTATCCATGAGGATTACTAGGCTTTTCTTTTTGACTTGAACTAATTTTCGATAATAAAAGATCTATTAAAAATTACAGATAATTGAAACATATCCACGTTTCATCCGTACATATATGTAAGAGGAGTTGAGATAAATGGAATGGAAACAATTACAAAAAGAGCAAGAAATGATTCATGCACAATTAAGAACTGCTAGTAGGTTAAGTGAACAAAAGGATTTAATTGAAAGGCAAATCGAGCGTGCACAACAGGAAATTTACAAACATTCTAAAGCACTCAATCAAATTCGTTTGAAACTCGATAAGTTAGAAGGTTTTTCTTTTATGAATATGATTCGTACGTGGACAGGGCAACGAGATGAGCTACGTACTGAAAAAATTGATGAAGCAGCTATTCTTGAATTAAAAATAAATGAAGCAAAGAAGATGGAACTTGATTTGACAGATGATTTACGACAAATAAACACTAAACTTACTCAAATAAATGAACAAGAGTTGCAAGAAGCTTTAAGGCAATTAAATGCTAAAAAGAAAGGCTACTTCCAAATACATGAACCTGAACAGGCAAAAAGGCTTGAACAATTAGCGCATGAAGAAATGTTAACGAAACAACTTATTATAGAGATAAAAGAAGCAGAAGAAGCTGGTGAAGCAGCACTTACTAAGCTTGGACAAGCTGCAGAGTCCTTGCATTCTGCAAGTGGTTATTCAGCGTGGGATACGTTTTTTGGTGGAGGTCTCATTGCTACACATTTAAAGCATGATGCACTTGATGAGTCCGAAAATTATCTTCATAATGCTCAAATTGCATTACAGCGCTTCCAAAACGAACTACTGGATGTGCAAGATATGTCAACGAAATCATTAGCAGTTGAAACAGATGGATTTGTAAAATTTGCGGACTATTTCTTTGATGATATTTTTTCAGCTTGGTCTGTCCATTCTAAAATATCTACCGCAAGAGAGCAGGTTTCTCGTGTACAAGATGATGTACATAATACGATCTTGCGTCTACAGGATAAACATAATAAGGCGGATGACTATTTGCAGTCTCTACATAAAGAAAAAGAAGCGATCTTTCAAAACGTAGATATTAAGTAACCTGTGAAAAGAGTTCCCCTCTTTTTGAGGGCACTGAAAAAGTCCATATCTTCTCACATTGCGAGGTATTCAACGATTAAATCGTTGAATACCTCGCTTTTTTCATTTGGCACTGTGACTCTACTGTTGTTTTCCGAAGCATTCCGCTCGCTTTCCGCGGGCGAGCGCCGAGCCTCCTCCTACGCTTCGCTTCGTGCGGGGTCTCGTCTGTCTCGCTTTCCCGCAGGAGTCGAGCGATGCTTCTCCAAACAACGCAATGTATCACTCTATTATTTTAGTCACGCTTTCCTTTATAATAAAAGAATTAATGTGCAGGTGGTGCCCCCGATGATTTCAAATCAAGAAACCCTTAATTTAGGTCCATATATGGCGATCTACGATATTGTTGTGCCAAAGGATAATATACTTCGCCAAATCAATGAACTTGTTGATTCTCTGGCAATGTCTGTACGAGACTTGTCATTTTCATAAAGTTTCACCATTTATAACTTAAAATCTGCTTTTTAGGTTTTATGTTCTCGTCTCATTTTTGACAGACTTCTTTGGGTAGTCTTTTTAGTGTACTAGTCCCTATAAGAGCTGTCTAACCAAGTGTAGCCTACCCAACCATAATCCATTTTTTTAAAAAGGTAAATTCCTAAACGTTCACAAATAACGGTGCAATTAAGTTTCTTTTTTTCTATAAATATAGTAGGGAAAGTAATTGTTTGATGTATGTCTATTGAATAGAAATATGCTGGTGACTAACATGAAAAATAACTACATTTCAAACTTCGCCTTCATTTTGCATTTTCCTAATTTCAATAATTTTCTTCCAGATCGCCCTATCAATTTTGGCAAAACTACTTATGCTTGGCGTTGTATTTACTTCAAATAATATAGTTTCGCCTTCAAGATTTATCCCGAAATCAATGCCATATTCTCTACAAGGAAAGTGGGATGCTATTACTTCAGATGCTAAAATTGAATTTTCTTTTAGAGAATCTATTGTTTTATCTTTCTCTGTATTATCCATCATCATATAATCTGATAATAATTCATCAATCGGTATTACTTGAGAACCCCGATTTGAATTGACAATCCCATGATCCTCAGTTGCGATCCTTCCGTAAATCCCACCAATTATCCATTCTCCCTTTAGATTTTGAACATGAACACGAATGGATATAGAATGCCCATCGGGGGTAAGACTCATGACCCCCTCCTGTATAATATAAATTCCGCTTAATCTATCGTGTTTCTCATATGGATGTAGAACTTGATGGAAATCCTCAATTGTTGCCAAACACTTATTTATTTCTTCACCTTGCATGTTAAATCCGTTAAAACAATACTGTCCATCTTTTCTTTTGTAGACTTTATAAATTGCTCTACCTTGTCCAGTGCTATCATGTTTCACATAAACATACTCATAGCTATTTAATAAATAAATTAGGTTTTCTAGACTATAAAGTGTTGATTGTGGAATGAAGTTAGTTGTTAAAGAATTTTGATTTAAAAGTAAGAATTGTTCCCATTTTCCTAGTGCGTTTTTCAATAAATTCGCCTCATTTCGTAAGGTATTTTTATTTCTTTTGTATAAATAGGGTAGTCCTCTCTACTTATGGTGATTACTGTATTGTATGGAAATAGATTTATCTTGCATGGGTGGGTAGGACTTGGTAACGCAATTATTCTCTCCCATCTTTCTGCTAGAGTCCCATATTAAATTTACTACACTAGATAAGTAGCGTTATGATTGTTCTCTATACATTCATTTTTTGATTTCAAAAGTATTAGTTTCTAATGTAACTGCCCTACAAATCTTTACTTTTAGCCATATGATAATATGACATGTCGAGTAAGGAGAGGGAATATATTGAAAAAAACAACGAAATTAAAAGAAATAATATATTCAGACAAACTGGAGTTTTTAATGGAAGCACATAACGGTCTTTCCGCAAAAATTGTAGAAGAAGTCGGTTTTAAAGGGATTTGGGCGAGTGGTCTATCGATATCAGGATCATTGGGTGTAAGAGATAATAATGAAGCATCATGGACGCAGGTATTAGATATACTTGAATTTATGAGTGATACGACAACAATTCCCATCCTATTAGATGGGGATACAGGATATGGGAATTTTAATAATGCTCGGAGGTTAGTTAGAAAACTAGAGCAATTGAATATTGCTGGAGTCTGTATCGAGGATAAAATTTTTCCAAAAACGAACTCATTTATTAATGGAGAAACACAACCTCTCGCATCGATTGAAGAATTTTGCGGGAAAATAAAAGCAATGAAAGATACTCAAGAGGATGAAGACTTTATGGTTGTAGCTAGAGTCGAGGCTTTTATTGCAGGCTTAGGATTAGATGAAGCCCTTAAACGTGCGGAAGCCTACAGGAAGGCAGGCGCCGATGCAATTCTTGTGCATAGTAAAAAGTCAGATTTTAAAGAAATTGAAGCATTTATGAAAGAATGGAGGGGAAGGCATCCAGTGGTTATTGTGCCAACAAAATATTATACAACCCCAACTAATGAATTCAGAAAAGTAGGAATAAGTACTGCAATCTGGGCTAACCATAACTTAAGAGCATCGATCACTGCTATGCAGAACATCTCCAAACAAATCCTAAAAGATGAAAGTCTCATTCAAGTAGAAAAATCGATTGTAAGTGTGCAAGAGATTTTTAGACTCCAAAATGCTGAGGAGCTTCAAAAAGCGGAAATAAAATATTTGCCGTCAACTAATAACCAATCACAACCCGGAACGGAGTGATGGTATGTTAAATACAAACGAATTTGGAAATGAGCTTAAAAGACTTGGTTTTGATTTTTACAGTGGGGTCCCATGTTCATTTTTAAAGAATCTTATTAACTATTCCATAAATGAGTGTGAATATATTGCTGCAGCCAACGAAGGTGATGCTGTAGCCATTGCTTCAGGAGCATACCTTGGGGGGAGGAAATCCGTTGTTTTAATGCAAAACTCCGGTCTAACCAATTGTATTTCTCCTTTGACTTCCTTAAACTACCCCTTCCAAATACCTATACTTGGGTTTGTTAGTCTACGTGGAGAACCCGGATTGAATGATGAACCGCAGCATGAATTAATGGGACAAATTACGACACAACTATTAGATCTCATGCAAATAAAATGGCAGTTCTTATCTCCTGATGAAAGTGAGGCAAAGAGACAGCTTGAAGAAGCTAACGAGTGGATTGAAGCAAATCAACCATTCTTTTTTGTAGTGAAAAAAGAAACATTTAATAGTGAGAAATTGAAGATAGAGCAACGTCTTAATCATAAAAATATGAAAAAAAGTGAAAAAACTGACTTAGATGAACTGCCAAGTCGTTTTGAAACTTTAAAAGTGATAAATGGAATCAAAGATATGAAAACAGTATTAATGGCCACAACTGGTAAAACAGGAAGAGAACTATATGAGGTTGAGGATTCTGATAATAATCTATATATGGTTGGTTCCATGGGTTGTGTCGGTTCTTTAGGCTTAGGCTTAGCCTATACTCGAAAAGATATAGATGTAGTTGTTATTGATGGAGATGGTTCCCTCCTTATGCGGATGGGGAGCTTATCTACAAACGGCTACTATCAACCTGAAAATATGCTCCACATTCTTTTAGATAATCAAGTTCACGATTCAACTGGGGGACAAAATACCATTTCTCACAATGTTAATTTTGTCAATATTGCTGCAGATTGCGGTTATGAAAAGTCATACTATATCCATAATTTACATGAACTTGAAAGGTGTATTCAAGAATGGAAAATGACAAAAGGGCTGACTTTTATTTATTTGAAAATCTCAAAGGGATCTAAACAGAATCTAGGACGCCCAAAAGTTACTCCGAGTGAAGTTAAAACTCGTCTACAGAGATTTATTAAATAATTGTTCTGAAAATGAATATTAGCAGGTTGAACTTGCCTATAAGAAGCCTCTTTACCGTACTAAAACTTAGTTGGAGGGAGATAATCCGAACCGCGTATAGAAATGTAATAAAATTAAAGGGAGGAGTACCGTGAAGAATATTAAAAGAAATATATTACTGAATCCTGGACCTGCTACTACAACAGATACGGTTAAATACGCACAAGTGGTACCTGATATTTGCCCTCGTGAAGATGACTTCAGCCAATTATTGCAATTTGTTACTTCTGAAATTACTAGTTTAGTTTCAGAAGAGAATCAATATACAACCGTTTTATTCGGTGGTTCAGGTACTGCTGCTGTAGAGTCAATCTTGAGTTCAGTTATGACTGATGGGGTTTTAGTAATCATTAATAATGGAGCCTATGGGAAAAGAATGTGTGAAATTGCAGAAGCTTATCAGCTGGATTGGATTGAGTTTTTAAGTCCACCCGATCAACCGATTAAATTAGATCAGTTACATTCATTCATTCAAACAATTCCGCGAAAAGTTTCCTTTCTAGCTGTCGTGCATAATGAAACAACAACGGGATTATTAAACGATATAGAATCGATTGGCTTCATTTGTGAAGAAAATGGGATTAATATGATGGTTGATGCAATGAGTTCGTTTGCGGCTATTCCTATTAATATGAGTAAAATGAAAATAAGTTATTTGGCAGCTAGTTCCAATAAAAACCTTCAAGGAATGGCAGGAGTCTCTTTTGTGATAGCAAAAAAAAGCGAACTAGAAAAAGGAAAAACAAAAAAGCCGACAAATTATTACTTGAATCTTTATTCTCAATATTACCATTTCATCGAGACAGGTCAGATGCGTTTTACTCCACCTGTGCAAACCATCTATGCGCTAAAACAGGCGATTGTAGAATTAAAAGCAGAAGGAGTGAAAGAAAGATATGAACGATATTCTCAATGTTGGGAAACCTTAATAGAAGGCCTCTCTAGACTTGGTTTAAGAAATCTCGTCCCTGTCGAGCATCATTCAAAAATTATTACAGCAATAGTAGAGCCCGAAAGTGAAAAGTATAATTTTAAAGAAATGCATGATTATTTTTATGCTAATGGAATAACAATATATCCTGGAAAACTTTATCAATTAAATTCTTTTAGGGTAGCCAACATTGGTGATATTAGCAAAGATGATATAGAGCACTTTTTAAATTTATTAGAAAAATATCTTCAAACCTGAATTATTCACGGAACAGTGGAAAAAATTTTTTAATGCTTTCCATTGTTCAACTAAATGGGGTACTTTAGTTGAAGATTCATATTCCAGAATAATAAATCTTTATTATAAAAAATGATTAGAGATAAACAGGTAAAACCTCGTATTTTGATCAAACTTTGTTCAAAATACGAGGCTTATTTTTATCCCAAAATTGAGGGTAGTCGATTTCAAGCTATTTATCTAAACGAAGTGTCAGTATAATTACGCTAAGAAATAATTGCTATTCCTTCATAAAATAGCGTATTTCATGTTAGCGAATTATTTCAACTCTTTAATCGTTGTGCTAAAATAATACATATACTATGACGTGGAAAAACACGTAAACTAAGGGAGTCCTACAACATGACAAGTCGTTTAGTAGAAGAGTTTTTTGAGCTCGTACAAATCGATTCAGAAACAAAACATGAAGAAGTGATTGCGCCGATTTTAATCGACAAATTAACAACGCTTGGTTTTACAGTAGAACAAGATGATGCACATACTCGTAACGGGCATGGAGCAGGTAATATACTTGCTACGCTAAAGGGTTCATTAGATATCGACCCAATTTATTTTACTTCTCATATGGATACAGTTGTCCCGGGGAAAGGTATTAAACCTTCTCTTCGTGAAGACGGCTATATCGTTTCAGATGGTACAACAATTTTAGGTGCTGATGACAAAGCTGGTATCGCCACATTATTTGAAATGGCTAAACGCTTAAAAGAACAAAATATTGAACATGGTGATATTGAATTTATTATTACAGCTGGCGAGGAAAGTGGACTTGTTGGCGCTAAAGAGTTAGATCCTTCTAAAATTAAAGCGAAGTACGGCTTTGCTGTAGACAGTGATGGCAAAGTAGGAGGAATTGTAACAGCAGCTCCATTCCAAGCGAAAATCTCCGTTAAAATAATTGGGAAAACAGCACACGCTGGTGTTGCTCCAGAAAAAGGAATTTCAGCGATAACGGTTGCTTCCAAATGTATTGCACAAATGAAGCTAGGTCGATTAGATGAAGAAACAACAGCAAATATTGGTCGCTTTGAGGGTGGTCAGGCAACAAATATTGTGTGTGACGAAGTAACGATTCTTGCAGAGGCTCGTTCGATCGACAAAGCGAAGCTAGATGCCCAAACGAAGCATATGCAGGAGACGTTTGAGCAAGTCGCTGCTTCATTGGGTGCAAAAGCTGAAGTTGAAGTGAAGCTAATGTATCCTGGATTCCGTGTAACAGAATCAGATAAAGTTGTTCAAGTGGCAATGGCGGCTGTACACAACATCGATCGTACGCCAAAGCTTGGTATTTCTGGCGGAGGTTCCGATGCTAATGTTATTGCGGGCTTTGGCATCCCTACAGTAAATCTTTCTGTTGGGTATGAGGACATTCATACAACAAATGAAAAAATCCCAGTCGAAGAATTAGAAAAATTAGCGGATTTACTTGTTGAAATCGTCAAAGAGTCTGCGAAAAAATAACCATGAAAATCGAGGATGTGAACGCATGGAAAGTGTAAAGGCAGTAGTTTTTGCTTGTGGTACAGAGGAATATGCAGTGCCTGTGGAACAAGCGATTTCGATTGAAAAGTTAGAGCAAGTAACACCGATTCCTCACTTGCCTAATTATCTTCTAGGCTTCACAAGAATTCGTGGCGAGCTTGTCCCTGTGCTTGATTTTGAGCGTATTCTATATAATCGTTCTTCTAATGCTGCAACAGCACGGATTATAGTGTTGAACACGGATGTTGTGAATTATGGATTACTTGTAACAGAAGCTCGTGAAATTCTTGATTTTGATGAGTCAGTATTAAAGCAGATGGGACTTGTCAATTATTCAAAAACACGCTACTTTACAGCTGTGGCTAATCTTGAAAATCGTATGATCACATACGTTGACCCGAAGATACTTGTGAATTCATTAGAAGGTATTCGTGAAATAATAAATTATTTACACAAAATGCTGGAGAATGAAAAAGAAAACGTAGAGGCATAAAGTATTGTATGATTAAATCATTCAAGACAACATTTCATAGATAATATTTTAGGCAGAATTACAAATGTGTGATTCTGTCTTTCTTTTTAAGTGGCTTCCAAAAGGGAAACTGAATACTCTATGTCGAATATTAAGCTTATCACCAAAACGTGTCGTTGATTTCCGTTCCGACAGGTCGCTTTCCTTTGGACGTCCGATGAGCTGCATGACAAAGCATAATTATGCATATATCTTTTAATAATTCGTTTTTGAGGAGGTATTTATCGTATGAATTCAAAGAAAACGGAAACACCTGAAGAAAAAAGAGAGCATTTAAAACAAAGTGAATTAAAAAACAATCCTACTGGATCTTTAAACGATGGGATAAATAGGGGAACTAGCGGAAATTTAAATGGTATGGGTTGGAAAGAGACGGTCGTATTAGTTTTAGTGTTATTGATAGGCTACATTATATACAAATTGTTTTTCAGTTAAAGATATCGAAAGGAATCACTGTCTCTAATTTTGCATTCCATAATCTTCAATCGCTACACGTACCTCTTCACTACCATCAATTACTTATTTCTAATATAGTAAAAATAACCTGTCTTCATATTCTCATATTTGAAAGTTATCAATAAAATTATGCGTTTTACCTACAGACATATTCATTCTAACATCGTATTATGTAAGGTAAGAAAAATACTGTAAAAGGCAAACTTCACCGAAAGGGAAGGACGCAAAGCCATGAGTCTAAACACTATTGTAGTGCATGATTGTCAGGTTGCCAGGTTCTGTTCTATGAGCCTCGGTAAATAGAATGGAGATGTAATATATGGTAAGTCGTTCACTAAAAGCAATCATTGCTTTTATAGTAACAATTGTAAGTACGCTAGGATTAACAATGGGGAAGGTAGACGCAATGGCCATGCAAGATAAGGCTACTTGGTTATGGGATACGACAGAGATTGTCGAAGATGAATCAGGGGTACTCTCATTTTTAGAAAGCAAAGATATTAATAAATTATATTTACAAATTAATAGTGATATAGCAAGTAACTATTACAAAAGTTTTATTGATAAAGCAATGGCAAAAGGTATAAAAGTATATGCGTTGGATGGTTCTGCAAGCTGGGTTTCAAAGGAGGGCTATAAAATGCAGGATCAGCTGTTTGATTGGTTACGTACATATAATGAAAATGCAGCAGCCACAGAGCAATTTTCTGGAGTTCATCTCGACGTAGAGCCGTATTTAAATAGTGGTTGGAGCTCGAACCAAGTAAAAACGATTGAATCCTATCAAGTGCTTCTTACTAGAGCGAAAGGGGATACTGATCGATTACATTTGCCATTGGAAGTGGATATGCCATTTTGGTTTGACGAAATTACATACAAAAACCAATTTGGACAAGGGTTACTAGCTGATTGGGTGATTGACCAAGTGGAAAGTGTTTCGATAATGGCTTATCGAGATGCTGCTAAAGACATTATAAATATTGTTGAACATGAAATAAACTATGCAAAAAAAGTAAAAAAATCAATTATTATTAGTGTGGAAACAGGTGCCTCTGATGAAGGGAAAAATATTACCTTCTATGATGATGGAGAAGCCTATATGAATAAACAGTTAGCACAAGTCCATCAACATTATGCCAATAAAAAAAGTTATAATGGTTTTGCCATTCATCATGTTGATAGTTGGATGAATATGCAACCTTAAAAAAATCCTCTCAATTAGTATTAACTTCCTAGGAGAATACCGGCTTAGGATGAAAGAAATTACACCATTCACTACTACAAACAATTTAACTTCTTTCAGCACATTGAGAGCGTCAATCAAAAAGTATTATGTAATTCCCATGAAAGAACGAAATAATCTTTCATTCTCTGTGGTGTATCGCTGGTTTTGGCGCTACATGGATGGCTAACGCAGTAGTTTAATGGAATAAGGAATAATTATAAACAATAAGCCTGTATCTATGATTAAATCTAAGATACAGGTTTTTTATTTCAGCTATAATTGTATGGATCCTTTTTTATGGAATATTTATAAATATTGAACACGCCGATTAGAAGAGAATTTTTGTTAAAATAAATATTTTTTAAAAATTGAACCTATTATGATTTGATAGTCGTCTAATAGCAGAATTTGAAGTAGGTTGAAAGGGAGGGGAGTAGATTGGACAAAGAAGAAAAAGATTTCATTTTAGAAAAAGCGATGATTGAATATGGTAATGAGTTGGTACGATTGGCTTTTTCTTATGTGAAGGATACAGAGATTGCTAAGGATGTGGTTCAAAATACGTTTATCAAATGCTACAAAAACCTTGATTCGTTTCGATTTGACGCACAAATAAAAACTTGGCTATATCGTATAACAATTAACGAATGTAAAGATTATTTGAAAAGTTGGAATTACAAAATGGTACAGGTAAAAAGTTTTATAAATGAAACAGCAAAGTCAATATTACCATCAACAGAAAAAACAGTTATCAATAAATACAATAATGAAGAAATAAAAGATGCTATCTTTTCTCTTCCAAAAGTGTATCGGGAAGTGGTTTATCTATACTACTATGATTCATTAAAGACAGAGGAAATTGCTGAAGTTTTGGATATTCCAGTTAATACAGTGAAAACTAGATTGAGAAGAGCAAAACAAAGATTAGAGTCGATGATAAAGGAGGCAGAACTTAATGGAAGATAAACGATCAAGAGATAAATTTTATAATACGTCTGAACAAGAACTAAGATTTACAAAAGAAGACCGTAATGAAGTATTTGAACAAATTTATAAAATGGAGAAGAATAATAATACACAAAACAAGTCTCTTGTTTCTTTTTCAAAAAAATTCGCTCCACTTACAGTTTCTTTATTAGTAATAGGCTTGTGTATATTTTTGTTTATTCCATCGATTTTCCCTGGAAACGTTAATAAAGAATATAATAGAGGTGATGTAAGCGGAACAGTATTACAAGAAGACGAGATTTTTACCACTCTATTTACGGTGAAAGATGAGAATAATAGAATACCTATTAACCTTTTAATTACTTATAGTAAAGATAAAAAGATGGTTAAGGTTCTGTCTATCCCTCGTGATACTTATGCTCCGATATTGGATAAGAATAATGGAACTACTTCATATGATAAATTGACATTTGCTTATGTTCACGGTTCAGGAGGAGTTGAAAATGTAAGAACAACAGTTTCTAAGCTATTTAATCTAACAATAAATTATTATGCTGTTATGGATATTTCAACCCTTTCAACGTTAATTGATTCAGTGAATGGTATAGATTACGACTTGCCAGAAGATATTCGAGTAAGAGCTATATCTAGAGAGGCATTTGAATTCAAAAAGGGGAAGAATCGTTTGAATGGAGAAGAGGTTGTGGCATTAATAGTGGCTGCTACAGAGGGAAAAATATTAGGTGAAGAAAACCTATTAAACCTCATTAGTGCTGTTATTAATAAAACAAAAAACGAAATCCCACAAACACAATTAAAAGAACTTACTACTAAAATAGAAGCCAATACATCAATTGATCATTTGTTAGAAAAGGGAATGGGATTGGAAATTAATTCTATGAAATCGTTATCTTTAAGTGATGGAATGAAATCGGAAATGATAGATGGTAAATACTATATTATGTTTGAGAAAGATTTTTTAAATTCTATTTCAGAAGAGTTAACCACATTTAACTAAATAAAAAAGAGAAGATAAAAGTGTGTTAACGAAATGTAGATTAACGCTCTTTTGCTTTACTTGTAGACCATTGAGTTGCATATGCGGCTCTTTTATTCTTTATTGAACTCCCATGAAAGAACTTAATCACCTTTCATTTTCTGTGGTGTAGCGCTGGTTTTCGCGCTACATGGATGGCTAACGGAGTAGGTTAGTTGAATAAGGGGAATTTTTTTTGAAGTAATTGGAACTTATATTCCTTTTAAACGTAAAAAAGTAAAGGAATAGATTGGTTCAATTGAAATAAAGGAGGGGATGAAAATGAGTATCTTTAAAAAAAGGATTTAAAAGGATTTTTATGGCTTTTCGTTATCGCTTTATTTGGAGTGTCTTTTATAACGCATACCTATAGTTATTTCAATACTAAAGAAATAAATTTAATGAGTAATGGTTGCTATGAAATTGGTGGAGAAGTCATATTAGAAATCCATAATAATCTCACGAGTGATTATTCTTTTGAGTGTAAGCCGAAGTAGATTTAATTGTAAGTATTCATTGTATCGAAGGAACTAAATTTAATTGAGTTCCTCCAATTCTTATTCAACTCCCATGAAAGAACTTAATCATCTTTCATTTTCTGTGGTGTAGCGCTGGTTTTTGCGCTACATGGATGGCTAACGGGGCAGGTTAGTTGAAGATTATATCTGTATATAAGAAGTAGCATTTTGGTAATTTTTACATTTTGTTTCCTTATACAAAGATAGTACAATTTTCAGTAAGGCTTATATAAACAAGAAGAGTAAGCTATTTTATAAATTTGTGGTGAGAAAATGTATAAAATGCCAAAAAAGTCTCAAAACCAATTTTAATTATTGCATTTACAGTTATTACTGTAACTGGAGTTATTAGAACAGCAGCAGCTACTTGGGCTGCCCAAAATACACCTAATGTAGAAGTTACTAACCAAGAAGTTACTCAGAGTGATTTAAATGATAAGAAAGAAGAAATGGTTTCTAATAAATCAAATACAAATGAAATTATTTCTGTGAAAAAAACGGACGAAGAAAGATTTAGACCGGAAGAATGGAAAAGGATACTTTCTAAAATTAAAACGGGTGAAATAGTTTGGGAAGATTAAAATTGCCATTTTTAAAAAATTAGACGGAAACAAATATGCTAAAAATATTTGTTTCCGTCTTTGTATTTATACAGGATTTTATGCAGGCTACAGCCAGTAAACCAGCCTTAAAACGTTGTCAAACTAACGATGTATATAATCCTGTATATACAATCATTCGTGCTTTAACCGAAAAGGCAATAACGACAAGGGTTGATCCTTTATCGTTACTGCCTTTTTCTAATGTTATGTAAACCTAGAATGTATGGGAATGTATAAATCCTTTGTTGTTTCACTATTATTGAAAAAAAAACATATTTTATACAAAAATAAGAGTTAATTTTTAACTTTTATTGGTATTTTTATGGTATATTGAAATAGAATACAAATTATGAAAGGTAGGATTACTATAAAAACATTTTTAAAAGTCGCTGTCGCTATAGTAACTATATTAGTAGTGTCTTTACCGTTTCTAATAAATCATTTTTCTAAACCCAAAATCGAAGAAATAAGTAATTCAAATTCCTCGGTTAAAGGAGATAGTCTTAAGTATCCTGTCAATGCTCAAGGAGAAACTTATGGAACGGTTCATACTGATGGTTCAGGTAAAATAATTACATCACCAGATTTAATTGAGACAAAGGGAGAGAATGGAGTACTTGGGTATGTCAAAGAAAAAGATTTAAATCCTAGATTTACTTCACCAGAAGAAGCTTTAGCACACCAAAAAGCTGTAGATATTGCTGGTTATAAATCAATTCCTCTGTATAAATCAGACGGTAAGACTATAATTGGCGAATTTAAATTGGGATCGGAGAATTAACTATAATGATATGGAGGAAGAAAGTGAAATGAAAAAATTAGGATTAAAGCTGTTTAATATTGTAACAGCCTGTATTTTAGTAATGATTTTATTACCCAAAAATGCAGCAGCTGATACTTCATCTGATATTTACACGACACCTAAAATAAACGGATTTACTTATGACATGAAGTCTATGGTGTGGAGTAGATCAAATTCCAACAAAGTTACACTTGAAGCAGTAGCTTATATCGAAGCGAGCAAAAATGTTGACCCTGGTTATATGGGTGCTCAAGCTCGTCTGTATACTTCAAAAGGGGAATTGTGGACTGCCAGTGCGATGAAATATAATACAACGAAAGTAGCAGGTATATATGCATATTCACCTACAGCTACGGCTAAGGATACCTACTATGCTTTAACTTATGGCGATTTTTATACTGGTGATGGATATAGAACATTTTTTGGGTATAAATCTCCAAACATGAGCATGCCATCATCGAAATATATTTCTGAAATTGAATATTCACAAGAAATTTTAACTTTAATGACAGAAGAGTATGCCGTAAATAATAACGGAGAAACTTATGGATCCTCTTTTTCTGAATTTACAGAAGGGGAAGCACCAGATCTAATCTCTGCAATAGGAGTTAACGGGGTTAAAGGATATATAAAGTCTAGTGATTTAGCACCGAAATTCACTATACCAGAAGAAGCAATCACATACACACAAAGTCGTAGTTATATCAATATAATTCCTGTTTATGATTTAGATGGAATAACTGTATTAGATGATTTCGAATTAATTAATTATTAATACTTATCCTCTTTACTATTGAACGAATCTGTTCTAAAACTTCCTATTAGGTAGATAGATTAAAAATCTGTTTATCTAATAGGGAGTATTTTTTATGACTCGAAGTAAGTGCCACTGTCAGCCGAACAAAAAAGAATCTATTAAATACGAACTATATGTAAGCGATTTTAAAAAAGTCTTTTAGTGTTTATTTCACTAGTCGACAATGATATCCAATATTTCCGTCAGTCATATTATTATTCCAAGCGATTGTATTCCAAAATTTCTTAAATACTGAACAAGTCTATATCATTTCATAAGCGAACCTTGTTTAAATAAGTATGTCAACTGAAAGTGCATGAAATTGTTGATACTATTCAGCTAACGGGTGCGATCGTATTATAAGGTTAACCAGTTTTTACTGGTTGACCTTTTTTTAATAGAATCTATTATATCAGTAGCCAGGGTAGGAAGTACGGGTGCGTGGGACAATGATCCCGTCAACTAAACTGTCCCCCCCCTACTTGTAGAAACATGTTTGAGGCTGGTTGGGACATAGATCTCGTATAACAAGCGAAGCTATGATACTACATGGAGGATTAGGGGTACTGGTGAATGAGTTGTCAGAGGAGGAAGCAAATGAATCCAGTAGTTGGACTGGATGTGGCAAAAGGAGAGAGCCAAGTTCAGGCGTTTTTAGATAAATCGAAGCTGTTTGGAAAGAGCTTTTCGATGAAGCATACAAGAGAGGAATTAAACCGTTTTATAGGCTTTTTAAATGAGATTGAAGTGATGACTGGGCAAATGCCTATGGTCATTTTAGAATCTACAGGTCATTATCATACCCCCGTTATTCAATACTTGGAGGAGCACGAGGTTTTATATATCTTGCTTAATCCTATTATTTCTTATCAGGCTAAGAGATCTAGTTTACGAAAGGTAAAAACAGACGCAATTGATGCGTATCAGTTGTGTGTACTTTATTACAAAGAAGATTTTGAACCTCATAAAAACGGAGGAATTCAATTGCTAAATCTTAGAAATCTTTCAAGACAACAGGAGATTGTGACGAATATGTATGTAGAAGCTAAGCTATAGTTTCACACTATTTTAGATCAAGTGTTTCCAGAATACCGCAAGGTTTTTGGTGATCTTTATTCGAAGGTTTCTTTATTGATGTTAAAGAAATATCCTACTTCAGAAGATGTAATAGCGGCTGGGGAAAGTAGGCTAGCGGAGTGTGTGATGGAGTTTTGTCCAAGACGATCTAGTCTATGGGCGTTGGATAAGGCAAAAAAATTAATGGATTCTGCATCTCGAAATCCATTTCAAAAAGTGGTCTATCACAGTCACTTAATCAATCTTCAAATGTATATTGAGCTGCTTTTTCAGTACCAAGGACACCTTTCAGAGTTAGAAATTCGTATAGTGACCTTGGCAAATGAATTGGAAGATTACAAGATTGTCCAATCGATTCCAGAAATCGGAGAAAAAATCGCTGCCACGATAATCTCTGAGATTGGTGAAATTGATCGGTTTAGTCATCCTAAAAAACTGGTTGCCTTTGCAGGAATAGATCCCAGTGTTCACTCATCAGGAAAGTTCACTGCCACAACCAATCGTATTACTAAACGAGGCTCAAGTAGATTACGCCATGCTTTGTATCTTGCCGTATTGTGCGGTATCAGAAGTTCAAGAAACAAAAAGCTGAAAGAATTCTATGATAAGAAGAGATCAGAAGGAAAGCCTGCCAAAGTTAAAGTGTACCCTTTGTAAAGGACATTTTGAAAAAAAGCTAAGCAACCTTTTGAAGCTGCTGTCTGTATTTTGCAGGCGGCAGCTTTTTCAAGTT
>NZ_JBIWFQ010000034.1:0-64093 GCF_044763105.1 Lysinibacillus sp. NPDC096212
CCTTAGATGTGTACGCAACGATACTGCGGAATTTAAGCCTTTGGAGAGTCATACTAAATGGTAGTAGCTTTGGCGAAACCAGACTCGGAGAATAAAGAAGACACAAATACGAAAGTCGGAAGATATAAGTTGTGTCACAGTAGAGATGTTTACATTTTTTAAGAAATGTATATGTTTTTCGTATCGGCAGAAAATCATGTGGCGATTACAGGAATTATGGGCATTGGTCGCGAAAAGGCTAATAGCTTGTGTGGCAGTTTAGGAAGTAGTTTTATGTTGGAAGAATGGGGCTACCCAAATATTGGCGTTGTCATAGCCGATTGCCCGTCAGCAGGTCATGATGTCATTATGCTTGATTATCGTGCATGTGGTGCAGATGGTGAACCTGCTGTTGTACATGTAGACCAAGAGGCAGATTACTATATTACTTTCCTTGCGCCGAACTTTGCGACTTTTATTGTCGGATTGGTGAATGAGGAAGTATTCGATACATCAGAACAAGATAAACTTGACGATTTAGATTTGGTGAAACATGCACCATTCTCTCCTTTGTTACAGTCGTTTTGTGAGAAAGCAGAAGAGGGAAATCGGATAGAAGCAGTTATTCGAGGTATTTGTACGCAAATTGTAGAGGACAAAGGCTATTTTGCTTTACATGCAGATGAGATATCCATGCTGATGTATGATATCCAGTTTTGGTTGTACACTTGTGCTAATTCGAAGGTGACGCAAGCTCAATATTTAGCGGATTACAAGAATATCATTGCACTTGCACAAGGTTTCAGTACAGGAGGATATGCCCCAGACTTTGTTTCAAGTTGGTTAAATGAACGTATAGAGCAGGGGGAAATTGTAAGTCAAGAGGGGAAATTAAGTTTTACAGCGGAAAAGCTAGCTAGTCTACATGCTCAAATGATGAATGAAGAACTAAAACCTTTTAGTTGGCTAGAACATGATAGTGGAAATATTTCGTTCCTATTAGAAGCAGGCATTTATAAACAGGAGTTGTTTGAAACACGGGCAGACGAAGGATTTCAAGGTAACGGCTACGATTGGTGCTCGCTTGCGAATGTGTATTTGCAAGAGAAGTTACCAGAGCTAGAAGGCATTGTACGTTTCGACCCAGAAGCAGATATGTTCTGTGCGTATGCCAGCGAAAAGGACGCATTGTTGCGATTCGCTGTTGGATTTAAAAAAGCTTGTGAAAATGATGAAAAGATACATGATTTATTTTCCAGGGCGATATTGGATTAATAGAGGAGGAAAAGAACTGGTTTACTTGGAGATTATTGAAGGATAGTAGAGTTAAAGGAGGAGTTTAAGATGAAAGAAATCAATTATTTAAAGGGTATGTATCAAGATAGTTATTATCCTAAATTTTTAGTAGATAAAATTAAAGGTATATTGGAGCAAATTGTCCGCTATTTAGAGCAAGGTCCCCATTCATTAGAAGATATACAAGTAAAATTTGATGAAATTACACGTGCGATAAATGATTTAGAAGACGAATTCTTAGAACATGACAGTGAAATTGAAACTGTTGCACGAGATAGTATTGCATTAACTGTTATTGATATATTGGATGTATACAACGTGAAGCTTGATATTGAAGACGCATTAAGAGAACGTGAATGGTAGTGAGTTATGTTTAAATAACTGTTACGATGCTACCCAATACTCTATATTATAAAGGCTTTTAAAGAGGGATTTTTTACTAATTAGAAACTCAAGATAAAGGGGAATGGCCTATGCAAGATATTCGACCAACGTCACGCTGGCGCAATGCTAAAAGAGAAGAAGAGGAAGAATTTACTGCTGGATTGATTGAGAAAGATGACTGTATTTACGCGGAATTGTTTCCAGATAGTTTTATTCATCAGACGGAAATGGTGCTAGAGCAGTATGCAGCATCCATTGCGAAACTGCCAAATCAGCCAGATAGCTATCCTGCAATTATGAAATCTATTGAAACGGTAGTACTTGCCCTAAATGAGATTAATGAGGTAGGTGGAGGCGGATTAATTGAAACTGAAGAACGAGAGGAGCTTTGCGACTATTTTGACCAAGTGCTGATTCGTTGTGGATTTGATATTGATGACCTTACTAAAAGTCAGAATCTTGGACGTTATGAGTTAACAGATGATTGGCGTGAGTGGTAATTAGAGGGAGGTATTCGTTTTGCTTGAATTGACGAGTGCGATATGGGGAAATCTGACAGGACCAAAGGGCTCTGGAGAGGATGTGCAGTTAGATGAAAAAAGCTTTTACATATCAAGACGAAAAATCAAATAAATTTTGGACAATTGATTATTTTGGGATGACAATATGTGTGCATTACGGAAAAAATGGAACGATCGGGAAGTATGATATGAAAGAATTTGAGTCACAAGAAATTTGTGAAAAAGAAGCCCAAAAGTTAATAGCTAGTAAAATAAAAAAAGGTTATCAAGAAAATCCTACATTTGATTTTGATAATTTTCTTTACTTTGATATAGAGGAATATGGTCCACATCCAAAAACGTCACACCCACGTTTTGTCGCCCATTTCACAGAAGAATTTTATTATGATTGTGGTGATGAAGAAGCACCTTTTGGTAGTGATGAAGGGTCTGATACACTTTATGAAATGGAAGAAGGCATAAGAAAGAAGCGCATCAATGACTTTGCTACTTTCCCGAAACATTTAATAGAGAATATATGGGGAATGCATTATATATCAGTTGACACATTGGATGAAAAAGCTGTGCGTGATATGGCAAAAGAGCATGAAATGGATATGATGCAAAGTGACATGATTACCTATTCAACAGCCTTTGGTCAAATCAAAATTACTGGGAAACTAGATTCAGCTTTGAAGAAGAATGCACTTTTAGCATTGAAGCGTTTTGCTATCATGTATTCTGATGGACAATTAACAGCAACGCAGCAGACAATGTATAATGATTTACTTGCGTTTTAAATTGAAATCAACAAGAAAAAGACGGATTTTAGCTCAATATGTGACGGAAGTAATTGATGAAGATTATCAAAAATATTTGTTAAAGACTCTCAGTATGGTAGCTGTTGAGGAAATAACAAACGAAGCATTGATTGATGTGTTGCAACCGAGATGTATTCGGATTAGTACGAACGAATCAACAGCATCAACTCGACTGTGTTTTTGATTTTTCTCTGGATGAAAATTATAATTTGTTCTAACATGCATGATTAGGGAAAGAACATATTCAACCTTCCCTAATCATTTTAGTAGGTATTACTAGAGCAAGATGGAATTTTTTTGCATTACTATCCAAGCATTATAGTAATTTTATACAGAAAATTTAGCTAGCAAACTAGATAATACTTTATTGAAATTTGCTCCGAACTTTGGGTTTACTTGGGCTATTGCATTTTCGTCGCTTTCATATAGATGAGAAGTAATCTTTGCGAAAGCTTTAGGGTTATTAATATTGAACTTAGCTACATGCAATTCGATCCAACTACTAATAATGTGCATTTGCTTTAACTCATCAGTTTCTTGGGCTAGAGCTTTTAAAAGAATATCGCTTTGCTCCATAAACTCATCAAATTCATCCTTCGAAATAGTTGGTAGATTAAGAAACTCCTTCTCGCCCCAAACCTCTTTTATAGAGGTGAAATTTTCAGCGCTAAGTTGGTTTGCTAGTTGCTCTTTGTCTTTAACTTCAGAAGGCATTTTATTGCCCAATACTTTTTTAAATACTTCAAAATCCATAACTTTCTCTCCTTTGAGAATAGAATCTATCAAGGAAATTATACTTTCAAGTCCTTCTTTCTTTTGTAACATGAGCGTACGTTGCCTTGATAGTTTAGTTTGATAATCAGAAGTAGGATCATTTAGCAATAACTTAATTTCATTCAAAGAGAATCCCAGTTC
This sequence comes from Lysinibacillus sp. NPDC096212, assembly GCF_044763105.1. Classification (NCBI taxonomy): domain Bacteria; kingdom Bacillati; phylum Bacillota; class Bacilli; order Caryophanales; family Bacillaceae; genus Lysinibacillus; species Lysinibacillus sp. NPDC096212. Next base: position 3,896 of record NZ_JBIWFQ010000034.1, read on the forward strand.
CTTATAGAATAAAATTTACTGCAGCTTAATTAGTGCCACTGAATCATATTGTCGATATCCGGATAGCGTATAATTTGAAGGCTTCAATAAATCAATTATGTCATAATATTGCAAGGTTCTAACTGAAACCCCCGTTAAATTCGAAATTTCTTTAATTGTTTTCACTAATAATCACCCCTGATATCTAGAATATAAAGTATTACGTTACGTAGTAGTCAACTACAGAGAATAAATTTTTATGGATTAAATAAGACAAATCGAATGATCTAATTTCGGTTTGTTTTTTTATTGAAAACAAAAAAATCGAGTGATCAAATAGGCTTAGACTGTTAGTGTTACTACAAGTACGCGAGGAATCCAAACCTAACACAAATTCCAATGCATTTTCTAAAATGATTATATAGCAAAATGGATTTTAATTAATGTTAAGAGTATAAAACTATTGTCATTATCTCAAAATAAAAATTGACTGGACACTAAATGGTGTCATATAATTAAGACACCATTTAGTGTCCAATTCATAAGGGGGAGGGCGATTTTGAGCGAAAAGACTCAAGACCGTGATATTTATGCTGCTATTGCTGATCCAACAAGACGCCAATTAATACGCTTGTTGGCAGATGCGGAAGAATTACCTCTTCACGAATTAACGTCTCAATTTCAAATGGGGCGTACAGCAGTTTCTAAGCATTTGGCTATCCTTAAAGATGCTGATCTCGTAATTGCTCGAAGGGTTGGTAGAGAAACGAGGTATCGTTTGAATGCCAGTCCGTTAAAGGAAATTCAAGATTGGGTATCGTATTACGAAGGATTCTGGAAAGAAAGAATGGCTATATTAAATCTTTTATTGGAGGAAGAAAAATGAAAGCAGATGTATCTTTAGATTATCAATTTACAAGTTCAATTGAGAAAGTTTGGAACGCATTAACGGATTCAGACACTCTTGCAAAATGGATATGGAAAAATGACTTTAAACCAATCGTAGGACATAAATTCCAATTCCGAGCTGAGCCAAATGAATGGTGGGATGGAATTGTCAATTGCGAGGTACTTAAAGTAGAAGAACCTCATACATTATCTTACACTTGGGCAAGTGCCGGAGAAACTACTACTGTGACATGGACGTTGACAGAAGGTTCAGATGGAACTACACATTTACATCTTGATCAAAGCGGATTCAGTGAAGCAACAAAAGCTCGTCAAGGAGCAATCGAAGGAGCTAAATACGCTTGGATTAACAATGGTAATCAGCTCGAAAAAGTGTTAGCAGAACTGTAAAAATATTTCTTCATTAGGATACCTGCTTTTCAAGATCAAAAGCAGGTATCCAATAGGAAATGAATAAAATAAACCGTTCTTCAACAATTAGACGCTTTCGGAACACGGAAAGCGTCATTTTTTTAACTTCTTTCAGCAAAGGCTGAAAGAAGTTAAAGCCTCCGGCGGATGTCACGGAATCGGAAAGGAGTACTTTGTGCTTGCACAAAGCTGATTCCGGACGCAATTATGCCGAGGCATAATTGATTGGCATGTCATAAACATAACAAATCCAGTAGTAGTTGTGCTAACATGACAATACTAGATGGAATGGAGAGAATATCCGATGAAAATAAATCAATTAATTGCTAACAATATAAACCGCTTAGATGTCGACTTGTCGGAAGATCAATCATTAGGAATTGCTGGATTGTCCGGCTCTGGCAAAACTACATTTTGTCAAACAATTGGTGAAGAATCTAAGAAACGTCTTGTTTCTTTATTGCCAAAGGCTGAATATCAGTATTTGTTTCCCGATATTATGGAAACGAATTTCAGTGCCATTAAGATGGAAGAAATGCCTTTAGTCCTTTTTCTCGGGAAATCATCAATTTCTACTAATCCACGTTCAACGGTCGGTACGCATACAGGCGTTTTTAAAGAGGTTCGTGAAAAGCTGGCAGATCAGTTTGATCTTTCGCCAGAGGTTTTTTCCTTTAATAATGCATTAGGCTGGTGTCCTGCATGTAAAGGACGTGGAACAACTAAAAATGTCGAATGCAAAAAGTGTGAGGGCAAGCGTTACAGTCCGGAAGTTGAGCAATATAAGCTAGAATTATGGAATCAGCCACATAGTATTTCGGATATTAACAATTTAAGTATTGAAGCGATTTATTCCCTTTCAGAAGAATTAAATATTAGCGAAGAGAGACAACATATTCTTGAAAATATTATCAATATGAATATTGGTTACTTAACAATAAATAGGATCATGGGCACTTTATCAGGCGGGGAATTAACACGACTTTACTTAGCAGAATTTATGGCTTCTAGTGAAAATACCGTAATTATTATTGATGAAATTTCTGTTGGTCTTGATCACCAAACGCTGTTGAAAATTTTACAACAAATTAAACAATTGGGCTATAAAAACCAAATTTGGCTAATTGATCATTCTGATACGGTACTCGATACATCGGATGAGCAACTATTCTTCGGGCCAGGTAGTGGGAAATACGGCGGTAGAATCGTCGAAGAATCACCGCGTCCAGAGCCAATTCATTGTGAACGAAATCAGGCAGTACCTACAGATTATTATCAATTTCATGATCTTTACTGCCGTAATATTGAAATGGCTGACATTCAAATTCCTAAAAATAGACTAGTAACCGTTACAGGTGAGTCTGGCTGTGGGAAATCGACCCTTGTCAATGAGTGTATCTCTAAGGATTTCTTAAAACGATATCCAAAAGATAAACTGGTTATGGTAGGACAAGACCGTAACCAATCGATTACTAGTCGATCAACTGTTGCAACGTTTCTTGATATTAAAAAGAAAATGACGAAATACAGTGACGACATAGATGATATTTTCCAACGTTCCATTGAAGACATTATTGAGGAGCTTCCAAATGAAGACATCGCTCATAAACGCTTAAGTTTACTAATCAAACTTGGGCTCGGTTATTTAACGTTGGAAAGAAAAACACAATCTTTATCGACAGGTGAATTTCAATGTGTTCATTTAGTTTCAGAGCTGTTTTCGAACGCAAGAAACCCCCATACGCTATTTATTTTTGACGAGCCTTCAAAAGGTTTATCACAAAATATTTTAAATCAATTCATTGATAGTGTCAGGGACATTCTGCAAGATGAATCCGTTTCTATTATGATGATTGAGCATAATGCTTATATGATAGAAAGCTCTGATTTTATCGTTGATTTTGGGAAGAGACAGCAGGAACCTGTTCGACATCTTGATGTTGTCAGTCAAGATGATTATTTCAGTCAGCATAACAGTATAAATACTGATCCTTCATTGCAAATATCTTCAGCACTTGATTCAAAAAAAGGCATGCATTATTTAGAAAAAAATCATATTAGCTATTTTAAAAATGCCGAAAACATCTATAAAGGTGGTATTTTAAAAAGCTTGTCATCAATGGCCCGTTTAATTTATGGTGAGTATGAATCCGCAACAATCGCACCTGTCGTCGCCATTGATCTAGAAAGACACTTGTATAGTCAGTATAGTTTTTTATATGAAATCGGTGGACTGATTAACCATATCGTGGCTGCACATCCGACGAATAAAGATACGAGAAGCTTCGATTTCTTCAGCCAAGAAAATCATTGCCCTAGCTGTTCTGGCCGCCTGGAAATTGAAAAATTTGATTTCGATATCGTCATACAAGACAAAACAGTGCCATTCTGGGATGGCTTATTACATCCAGACGTGATGGAAGTATTAAAATATTATCAATATCCGAAATTACAATTCCTTTTTGATGAGATCAAGAATGAACTGGGTCAAGATATTAGTAAAAGCTACAATGAGATGACAACGGAAGAAAGACATACCTTCCTATATGGTTATTGGGAAAAATCATTTTATGATAAAGCAAGTAAGTCCTCAAAAAAATGGGAAGGTTTTAATTTTATCCTTGGACGTTATATCGTTATTTCGAAATCAATTATTAAAGAGCAAATGAAAGAATCAAAAGAAATGATTGCCTGTCCAATTTGTCAAGGTGCGGTGCTAAACCATAAGAAAAAACTAACGTTTGAAGACACTGATATTCGCGAGATAATACATCAACCTATCGATCAAGTCATAAAAACTGTAGGGAACTTACCAGAGCTTGAAAAACTAAAAGCAATTGTAGGCGGCGATTTGACTCTTACGGAAGATGTCTCTTTACTTCCTAGAGAAACGCAAGTATCGTTGAAAATGCTTGAATTAGATCTAGCAAGCTTTGCCGGTTATGAAATAGTACTAAATAATGTTTTACCATTCTGGGACAAAATTAAAGACAATATCGAAGCAATAAGCAGCAAAAATCTCCTAACAATTTGTGATTTTGCCAATATTGACGAAACGAGAGAAACTATCATTGACCAATATTTCACTAATGGAAAATACAAAAAACTAACGTACGTCTATGAAGCATTTGGCTACAAAAAAATTGTGACACAAATTAATAAAATTAAAGCAAGTCATAAATGTCCATTCTGTAATGGGAAGAAAGTCATTTCAGAAGACAATCTCCATGATGGCGTCTATAAATTATCCGTACCATGTGTTAGTTGCTCTGCAAGTGGTATCAATGATGAAGGACGGAAGGAAATTGTCGATGGTGTAGACGTGCAAACATGGCTAACGGGCAAAGTCAATGACGTTGTCGCTGAAAGTTTAATCACGGAGGCTGTTGCAGATATTCCAATTTTCAACCGTATTCGTGAATTGAATAAACGAGATATGATGGCAATTTACCAATGCCTTGAGCAAAACAATTAGATCAAGCCTCTTTGAAAACTCATGTGCAATTGCATATGAGTTTTCATGTTATTCTAGGAGGAGCTTATAAAAAGTCATTAGAAATTAAAGGGGAAAGATATGCATGGCAGAATTAATAGATTGGAAAAATAATGCTCGAGGGCATAAATTCATAGCTTCTTTTAGCGGGGGAAAGGATAGTGTCCTAGCTTTATATAAAGCAATGAAGGTTGGAGAAGCGCTTGGATTAATCGTCATGTTGGAGGAAGAAGGCGAACGTTCAAGATCCCATGGAATGCCTCCGGAACTTATACGTGCTCAAGCTAAATCGATAGGTTTACCTGTTTATACTGCAGCAGCAAGCTGGACAGAATATGAAAAAATATTTATGCGCCTTTTAGAAAAAGCTAAAAATCAAGGGGCAGAAGTGTTAATAACAGGAGACTTAGATATGCCTGAACATGGCTGCTGGCATGACAAGGTTACGAAGAATGCTGGATTAAAACTAGGCATGCCTTTATGGGAGATGGGTCATCGTGAAGCTGTTGAAGAGTTCATAAACCTTGGATTTGTTACAATCATTGTAACTGTTAATTTATCTTTGGGCATGCGCGAGGAAGATTTAGGACGGACGTTAACCCTTGAATACATAAAGGAGCTTGAATCTCGTGGTATTGACCCTTGCGGAGAAGGTGGAGAGTTCCATACTACAGTATTAGATGGGCCAATTTTCAAACAACCTGTCCCAGTTCGTAAATGTGAGATTATTAGAAATGGAGAATATGCGTTTTTACCTTTAGAACTAGATCATTAACTAAATCATACAGATACGTGCAAAAGAGTATAGTTGTAAATAGCGGAATAAAAAACAGAGAATAACATGGGGGCATCATCTATCTATTTGAGGTGGGGTCTCATGTTATTTTTTTGTTTGCTTGCAAAGAATGTTTTAATGTTGGTCTAACTATATGTAGTTGGGTATCAATAAGGTTTCTTCGTTATCATCCGTATCATTAACGAATATAAGTAGTAGAAATGCAATTCCACCATCAGCTGAAAACGTCGCTAATTAAATAAAACACGATCAATATCTTCAACCGACTGTATGATAAGAGGTTTTCTTACTATCTCAAAAACGACACTCAGTGCCCCTTCAGATGCGACTCAATACTTAACTTTGATTTAAGAAACTATTAAAAGGGTCACCGGAGGATTGTGACCCTTTGTAAATATTCGAAGGGAAAGGATAACTTTATATTATCCTAAAAATTATGGGATAGATGGCGGTATTGGGTATTAATAGAATCCGATGAAGCTAGTGCCGACAATAATCAATAGAATGAATAGTACAACGATTAGCGCAAATGCTGAACCAGTACCGTAGCCGCCGCCATTACCGCAGTATTCAGACATAGTTATTACCTCCTTTCTACAATCTATAATATGAATAGTTGTTAAAAGGAACTGCGATATTTATCTACTCATTGAATATAAATTTTTAAAAATCTTCCCATAGCAGTTGTTCTGTCAATTTAATCTTGCTGGGATACAAAATGAATATCTTTTGCTTCAAAATCTTCCTTGATTTCAATTAAACGCTTCGTTTTTCGACAATTGCATCAAGCTGAAGTGATTACGACTGATCTTGCGTATTACCAGGCGCATACCTAAATTTCAAATCTTCCTTTCTTTATTCCTTAACTATGTAAAAAAGAGGGAATTAACGTATATATTAACCATTTGATTTTAGTTATATTAGTAAATTAACAATTTACTTAAGCAATGGCGCAAGATTGTTAAATAACACTCACTAATGTTCCATAATGTGATAAAATGGGAATGTATGTTTGTTTATTACTGAATAGTTAAAATTTAAGGGGGCGAAATAAATGGGCGAAACAAAGTATAGCCAAGTATGGAACTTAGATAGTCTGTTCCAGGGCGGAAGTAAATCATCTCAATTACATGAACATATAAGATATTTAGAAAAAGAAATTTCTGAATTTGAAGAAAAAACAAATTCCTTTAATGTTCCACAAAAAATAAATGAATCAATTAATGTTGCGGTTTTAGTTGACTACATAGGAGATATTCGAACTAATATATCTCAAGCAAGTTCTTTTATAACCTGCCTTCTTGCCCAAAATTCAAAAGATCCGGATGCTATAATTCTGCAAGGGAAAATTACGATCATAAATACTCGTTTTGAATCTGCATTGAAAAAAGTGAAAAACACTCTGGTAAAAATTGATACCCATTTGTGGAAAGATCTACTGAATACTGATGTTTTAGCAAACTTTAAGTTTATACTGAATGAATGGCGTGAAGATGGTGAGACAACCCTTTCAGATGGAGAACAAAATTTAGTATCGGACCTCATGGTAGATGGATTTCATGCTTGGGGGCAATTTTATAATTCTTTTATGAGTACTGTTACGATAAAAGTTCAAATAAATGGAGAACAAAAAAATTTATCTGTAGGTCAAGCTATCAACTTACGTTCACATCCTAATGAAGATGTTCGTAAAGAAGCCCATAATGCTTTAGAACATACGTGGAAAGAGAATGAAGAACTATTTGCGAAAATATTAAATCATATTGCAGGTTTTCGATTACAAGTTTACAAGAAGTCTGGCGTGGATAATGTAATACAAGAATCTTTAATTAAAAATCGTATGAAGGAGGAAACGCTTCATGCGATGTGGTCTGTAGTTAATAAATATAAAAAACCTTTCGCTGACTACCTACATCAAAAAGCAAAAATAAATGGCTATAAAAAGATGCAATCCTTTAACTTTTGGGCACCTATTACAACAAAAAGTCAAAAAATAGAATACGAAGATGCTGTTGATTTTATTTTGGAGCATTTCAGTGAATTCGGAACAGAATTAGAAAATTTCTCTAGAAAGGCATTTAGTGAAGGATGGATAGAAGCTGAAGATCGTGCAAATAAGTCGGCTGTTGCATTTTGTTCAGGTTTTCCACTTTCGAAAGAATCAAGAGTTTTCATGACATTTGGCGGTACAATTACAAATGTATTAACACTTGCGCATGAATTAGGACATGCCTTCCATAACGATGCAATGAAATCTATTAATGGCGTGAATAAACAATATCCAATGAGCATTGCTGAAACTGCTTCAACGTTTTCAGAGATGATTATATTAGATGCGGCAATGCAAAAAGCTAAATCTACTAATGAAAAATTATTTTTACTTGATGAGAAATTAAAGCGTAGTGTTATGAATTTCATGAATATTCATTCTAGGTTTTTATTTGAAAAGAAATTTTATGAAGAACGTAAAGAAGGAATTGTTTCATCATCACGCTTAAACGAAATTATGCAAGAAGCAATAGATGAAGGATATGATGGTTCTCTTGATAATCCTTCACTGCAATCATGGATCTGGACACCACATTATTATATTACACAATCTCCTTTTTATAATTTTCCATATTCATTCGGATATTTGTTTGCATTGAGCATATTTGCAAAAGCAAAAGAAAAAGGTAAAGAATTTGAAAGATGTTATTTGGATTTACTTCGTGATTCAGGGTGTATGTGCACAGAAGATTTAGTGATGAAACATTTAGGTGAAGATATCACTTCGGAAGCTTTTTGGAAAAAAGGAATTGAATTATGCGTTAAAGATGTGGATGAATTTATCAAATTAAGTAGTGAGTATAACAATATTTAAAGATGACGAAATCTTAATGATAAAAGAAAATAAACCAACCGCCATTGGTAAGTGGACTTTCAGTGGACTTATTGAATATGGTGAAAACATGATGTGAACGATGGAACGTGCTGGTAGCAGAGAATGTACATTCAATCATTATTTTAAATAAACAATTAGGTGAACAAATCATATTTTATTATTGCGGGTTACCATTTGGGGTCTCGCCAACCAAATGATATATATATCCCACATTTTGTGAATTTCAACAAAACGAAAGCCAATTTCCTGTACGCAAAGAAGTTGGCTTTGTTTGTTGTATTTTGAGTAATTTTTCAATTTAAACGTCTTATTTTTTTACATATAAAAAGTCATGCTTTGAACAAAAAAAGATTGATTTCGATCCTTCTTATTTCGCTAGTGTCCGCGTTAACGAAAAAATTTAGAATGAAATTAATTAGGTTTAATGTATTCTCCTGTGGAAGCATTAAAGCCCGCTGCTTCCAATTTTGTTTGGTCACTATTCCAACCTATCACTATTAGAAGGGTAACATTTCTCTCTATATCTTTTCTAAGCATAAAATTATAGCCTTTAGCCCAATCTTTACCTGGATAAATACCGCCAATTTTTATGGCTTTTTGAAGCAATTCAGGTGAATCATACTTAATATCTTTCATTTGTATAAACTCTTTTTTAGGGTAAGGAGAAGTACCATCACTCGTTAAATCATTTGTATCATCTATTTTTCCGTCATGAATGGTTACTAAAAAAGCCTTATTAGTTTCTGGCACTCCAAATAAAATATTCCAATGCTTTCTTTTGCCGTTACTTCCGATTGACTTTCCAGGCTTATCTAAATCAATATTTATTGCATCTTTTAATTGAGCATTTTTATTCCATTTCAATGCAGGCGGATAGGCTAATTCAATCGCTTGTTTTATTGATAATTCTTGCTGTTCATCGGCTTCAAATGTATCTTTTGTTAATTGTAGAGAACTAGCAGATACTATCTCAACAGCATCAATTGGAACTAATAAAAGTAAGACAACAAAAACAATTCTTTTCATTTTCTCAAGCCCTTTTTAGGTGTATTGTTTCCAAAACTTATTCAAATATTCTGCGTCGTTAGTAAAAAACATTTGTCGAACAATTCCCATGGCAAAAAGGGATATACTGGATTTTATAGAATACTATTAACCAACCTAAATTTTTTAATCAGGAGTGAGGAAATTGGAAGTTACTGAAGAGCAAAAGTCATTATTCAGTAGAATTGGCTATCTCTATTTACCAGCTAATAATATCGATGAAACAATTGAATGGTACCAGAATAAGCTAGGATTTAAGCTTAAAGCACCAAAATTTCAGGATGATATTGGTTATGTGGCAGTATTAACACCGCCAGAAGGATATGTTGTATTACTCCTTGTAGAAACAAAGGATCATACAACAGCAGATTTTTTACGCGATGGTCGCCTGTATCAAACTTTTACGTTGAATTGTCCAGATCTTGAATATACACATCAATCATTAAAGGCTAACGGTATAGAAGTTACCGAGATTATGATGCGTGGAGAAAATGCTAAATATTTTGTCTTTACCGACCCATCAGGTAATCATATCGAGGCTGCTTGGTCTGTATGGGACTGAATGACAAAAATAGGTGCTTTAGTACAAGAAGAATGATTAGACTTTATGTTTAATCATTCAAAAAGATAGTTGCTATTCAACTAACGGTCTGTTTAGTGGAACAAGATATAAAACTTTTGATGATAAAATTAGTCAATTGTAAAGGCTGTATTCTAAAAGAATGTTGCTATACAACTCCCATGAAAGAACGTAATAATCTTTCATTTTCTGTGGTGAAATGCTGATTTTTGCGCTACATAGATGGCTAACGGGGGAGGTTAGTGGAAGAAGGGGTATTGTAATAATGTGTAGAAATAAACAAATATAATTAATTCTAAACAGGAGGTATTATGAAGGATATTAGTTTATGTGTTAAAGAGTTGGATGTCCATTATTACGAATTAGGAAAGAACACTAAACCCACAATAGTCTGTTTACACGGACTTGGAAATAGTGGGGCAGTCTTTTCTGAGTTAGCAGAATACCTAGAAGATGATTTTCATATATTATCTTTTGATAATCCAGGTCACGGAGGCACATCTCCTTTTGTAAATGAAGATGGTTATCTATTTTCAAGTCTTGCAAAATGGTATAACGATGTATTCGAACGAGTCTTAAAAGAACCCTTTTATATTTTGGGCCATTCTTGGGGAGCTGATATAGCTTTACACTATGCTAAAATGTACCCTAAAAAAATTAAAGGGGTTATCTTACTTGATGGTGGCTATACGTTTCCAGATTTCCAAGAAGATATGACCTTTTCTAAAGTATATGATGGGTGGAATAATTATATGGAGCATTCCTCGGTTTTTGACACTTGGGCTGATGTAATCGGGGAGTACCAACAATATACTGACCGATGGAATGAAAAAATTGAACAAATGGTTCAAACACTTTTTAATAAAAGAGAAAAATATGAACTTATTACTTCAAAGTTTACTGTATTATCTATTATTAAAGCATTTTTTAGAGAAAGTTTTACAACAGCTTATCCATACATAAAATCACCATTGATTCTTATCCACGCAACTCTTCCCAAAGAGTTAATAAACGCTAGAAGAACTGGAATCAACAAATTAAAACAGCATATAGAAAATGTCACCATTGTTTCAATGGAAGAAACTGATCATATGGTTCATTGGGATAACCCTAAAAAAGTAGCTAATGAAATTCATAACTGGGTATCTAAATGTTGAGCTACGTGGCGATTGCAAAAAAATATTACACCAATTGAAGTGAACGGAACCTCGGAAATTGGGGACGTTGTGGTCATTTCTTTAATAGTAGCCTCATTTCTAGCTGCATTTTTTAGCCAAAAGGGCAAGTTGAGAATTTTTTCTTTAATTGTTTCCGCGATTCCAGTGCTTTTTCTACTAGGATTGATTTTACTACCGATATTTTATTTGTTAGAGCAATAATCGGATACGTTCTTTGTAAAAAGATGGTGAAGTTATTGCACTTCAACTAACGAATGCTTTAATTATAAGAAGATTGGGGAAAAGATAAAATATTTCCGAAATAAAGGTTATCTATTTGTTGCTTGAACACCAATAAAAATTGTTAAAAAGAGTGGTGATAAAGTGGAGAATGTAAATCAAAATAAGCGTATTCTTTATGCGGTTTTCGAGCATGATATTCAATTGCCAATCCTAGATATTACTCATCCCCTTTTCAACGCAAGTATTGATGAACAGGCGTATCATTTGAGCTGTCTTAAGTCAGCCAAGAGCATTGAATCATTAAAAAAGATGCCTGGCTTTATCCGCAACATCTTTCTGACTACTCCCACAGATAAGCAGTGGGGTTCTTATGTACTTAAGAGAAGCGTTACAAAGCTCTCCACAGATGGTGTTGCCATGTCCTGTGTACAACATCTTTGATTTATCTTCTGTTCCATAAGACTTTCTTATTTACACAACCGATGTTGTACAAGACCAGGACTAAGATTCCTGGTCTTATTATGTTAGTCATTACTATAAGGTTTTTATTATATTCAGAAAATAAAATTGACGAGAACATTTGAGCATGTTATGTTTAATACTAATTTCATAGCAATCATTACAAGTTTGAATGAAGAAAAGCTTTCATTCAATTAAAAGGAAAATGGGTGTAAATCCCATGCTGTCCCGCAGCTGTAAATGAGGAGTTTTGTTTAGATTACCACTGAGTGAATACTTGGGAAGGTGAAGCAAAATCATGATTCATGAGCCAGAATGCCTGCTTGTAAGGAGATTCATTGATGATCTACGAAAGATAGGGAGATGGATGGGGGCTTACTCACAGTAAGTTATTCTGTCCTTATTCTTTTGGAATAAGGTTTTTTTTATGCCTTTTTTCACTCTGTAGATTCTTCATTTAGTGCACCACAAACAAAGATAGGAGACAGAAAATGAGATTGACAAAGTACTTACTTCCTTTCATGCTTGTTATGATGTTCAGTTTACTTACTGGCTGTACAAGCACTGAAAAGGAAGAGACAGCAACGAAACAACAGACTGACGAAAAAATGATAACGATTGGATGGCCATTAGATGTAGGTCCATTAAATCCCCATACATATTTACCAAATCAAATGACAGCACAAGCGATGGTCTATGAATCATTGGTTGAATATAACGATGACGGAACAATTACGCCGAAACTAGCAGAAAGTTGGGACATCTCAAAGGACAAAACTTCTTATGTTTTCCATTTAAGAAAAGATGTCAAGTATTCTGACGGAACGGCTTTTAATGCAGACAATGTGATTCGTAACTTTCATGCAGTTTTAGCAAATCGTGATATGCATTCTTGGATGGGCATGGTTAATCATATTAAAGAGGTTGTGAAAGTGGATGACTTTACAATTCGTTTGCAATTGGATGAACCCTATTACCCTGTCTTAAACGAACTTGCCTTCGTAAGACCTTTCCGTTTTTTAGGTGATAATGGATTCCCTAATGGTGATGCGACAAAAGATTCAATCAAAGCACCAATTGGGACAGGCCCATGGGTATTAACAGATTACAAAAAGGATGAATATGCTTTATTTAGTCGCAACGAAAACTACTGGGGAGAAAAACCTCTTGTAGAACAAATAAAAGTAAAAATTATCCCTGATTCAGAATCTATTTCGTTGGCCTTTGAAAATGAAGAATTAGATTTAATATATGGTCGTGGCATCATTAGTTTAGATAACTATACGTTTTTAAAAGATAGCGGGAAATATAAAACTGCTACGTCTGAACCTTTATCTACGCGAGCACTACTGTTTAATACACAATCAGGACCGTTAGCAGAATTAAAGGTACGTCAAGCGATTCAATATGCAATCAATAAGGAACAGATGGTTGACAGTATTACACATGGTACTGAAAAAGTGGCCAATACACTATTTTGGGATGCTGTGCCTTATGCCAATATTGATTTAGCGCCAATTTTATATAATCCGAAAAAAGCGCAACAATTGCTAGATGAAGCGGGATGGACGCTACAGAAGGGTGAAAAAATTCGCTCTAAAAACGGACAGCCACTAACATTAGATTTAATCTACATTGCGACAGATGCGATTCAAAAACCTATGGCAGAACTAATGCAAGGTGAACTAGCAAAAATAGGTGTACAATTGAATTTAGAAGGCGCAGATGTGATGGTAGGTCTGCAAAAATTAATGGATGATCAAGTTGATATTAATTTCTGGCGTACAAATGGACCACCAACAGATCCACATAGCTTTGCTAATGAATCAGCTACACCAAACGCTAATGGTGTCTATGAAGCAAAATTAGGCTTACCAAATGCCAAAGAAATCGATAATAACATTCATCAATTATTAGTAGGTACAGATGAAAAAGAGCGAGTGCAACTTTATACGGATATTTTAACAATGTTCCATGACCAAGCACTATTCTATCCTATATCTTACGAAACAAATAGCGTGATTTATCAGCAATATATGAAGGATTTTGCTCCACGTGCATCTGAATATGATATTCCATTTGCACAAATGGATAAAGAAAAATAACTGTAAAAGAGAGAGTATGTCGATCAAAGACAGCTCTCTCTTTATCATAGGATTGATTAGGAAGTGACAGCATGTATGAATCGACATGGATGTTTTGTTTAAAAAGAATTTTGACTTTACCGTTTGTACTATTGGGCGTATCCATCCTGACTTTTGTATTTATTCGTTTCGTTCCAGTAGAACCTGCTGAGGTCATTCTTAGATTGGCAAGAGTTGCACCAACAGCAGAAGCCATTCAAGCATTACGTGAAGAACTTGGAACAGACAAACCTTTTCTTATTCAATATTTACTGTGGATAAAAGGCGTTTTGCATTTAGATTTTGGTACATCTTTTGTTAGTAAATTACCAGTAGCACATGAACTTTTCGCGAAATTACCCGCTACCATTGAATTAGCAGTTGCTGCATTTGTGTTAATTTTAGGATTAAGTATACCATTAGGGATCATAAGTGCATTATATAAGCATTCCATCATCGATAAAATCATTAGACTATTGACTATCATGAGTGTATCGATTCCAACATTTTGGTTAGGTTTTTTACTATTATATATATTTAGCTTGAAATTAGGGATCTTCCCGACAAATGGAAAAGGCACACTAGCACATCTGGTTTTACCTGCATTCGCATTAGCTTTACCAACAATTGGACTGTTCGTTCAGTTTATCCGTACAACCATCATTGAGGAATTACAACAGCATTATGTTCAATATGCACAGCTAAGAGGATTAAAAAACTCTGTGATCCTCGTACGCCATGTTTTGAGAAATGCTATTATCCCGCTATCTACTGTGTTAGGTATGACGCTTGGTAATTTACTAGGTGGTGCAGTAATTGTAGAGCAGGTTTTTAGTTGGCCAGGACTTGGGAGGTATTTAATAGAATCCATTATTAACAGGGATTACCCAGTTGTACAATGCTATGTATTGATTATTGCTGTCATTTATGTGCTTGCAAATTTATGCACAGATGTATTGCATCGTCTATTGGATCCTCATCTGATGATGAAGGACAGGAGAGATTGAAGTGAGCCTATTACATAAAGAACTCAGATTATTTAGTCTAACGATACTGCTAGTCATTGGCTTGTTAGGACTGTTTGCGCCAATTTTAATGCCTCATGACCCTTTAGCAGTCGATATATCAAAGAAATTTTTAGGTCCAACATGGGACTATCCATTAGGTACAGATCATTTAGGAAGATGTGTTTTTTCACGATTGCTTTTAGGCATTCGCTATTCTATAGGATCAGCGCTCGTCATTCAAATAGTAGCCATTCTTTTAGCGATCTTACTAGGTGCTTTTGTTGCGCTAAAACGAGGCCTGATAGATTTCCTATTTATTCGAATATGTGATATTTTATTAGCTTTTCCTACACTTGTCCTTGCATTTGGACTATTAGGTTTATTAGGTCCTAGCTTAAAAAATGTGTTAATCGCACTTATTTTTACGCAATTTATTTATTATTCAAGATTGATAAGAAGTTTATTTATTGGGCTGAACGAAAAAGATTTTATTCAAGCAGCAAGAATCAGTGGCACTTCTGGAATCAAATTAATCAAACGCCATTATATCCCCAATTTACTGCCACCTATCGTAACAATAGTCGTATTAGATATAGGAAAGGTTATTTTAGAAATTGCAGGCTTTTCCTTTATTGGACTTGGCGTGCAGGCCCCCATCCCTGAATGGGGAATGATGGTGAATGAAGGTAAACAATACATCCGTCAATATCCTGAATTAATGCTTTATCCTGGACTTGCCATCGTCCTTGTTGTGCTATTATTGAATCATTTGGCAAGTAGTTTCAAGAAGCTTGGCCAGTAAAGGGGTAATTATGGAGAAAGTTTTAGAAGTGCAAGACTTAACGGTAAAAATCGGTGAGAAAAATATAGTAACCTCTATCAATTTGACAGCCTATAAAGGGCGTGTCTTAGGGATTATAGGGGAAAGTGGTAGTGGCAAGACAATGCTTTGCCGTGCCATCATGCAATCATTACCAGCTTCGGCGCAGATCACACAAGGCCAAATCATCTACCAACAAGAAAATTTATTGAATGTATCAGCCGCTAAATTGAGAGCGTATCGTGGAAGGCATCTGTCTATGATTATGCAAAATCCGTCTACAGCTTTTGATCGTATTCAAACAATCGAAAGTCATTTTCGGGAATCATTAAAAGCTCACTTTGTAATGACTAAAAAAGAAATGAGACAGATTGCCATTGATGCTATGTATAAAGTCAATTTACCCAATCCAGAAAAGCTTTTGCGCTATTATCCTTTCCAATTAAGTGGCGGAATGTTACAGCGAGTGATGATTGCTTTGTCATTGGCGATACAAGCTTCTATATATATTGCAGATGAACCAACGACAGCCCTTGACACAGTCAATCAAAAACAAGTATTAACATTATTTGATCGTATTCGTTCGGAAACAGAGGCTGCTATTATTCTTGTGACACATGATATAGGTGTTATTGCTGAACTAGCTGACGATGTGGCCGTGATGTATCAAGGTGAAATGATTGAGCACACGAATGTCTATGATTTTTTTGATGCGCCTCAGCATCCTTATACAAAAAAACTTTTACAATCAAGAATTATGTTTTAGAGGTGAAAAAATATGACGCTGCTAGAAGTGAACAATATAGAGATGCATTATGCTCACAAACCATTCATGTTCAAACGAGGACAGGAAGCTCCTGTGTTACAAAATGTAACATTTTCACTTCAGGAGGGTGAATGTTTAGGAATCGTCGGTCAAAGTGGTTCAGGCAAAAGTACATTAGGCCGTATTATTTTAGGAATTGAACGACCAACAAAAGGTGAGGTTCTATTTCAAGGAATTAATCTTTATGAAACAACAAGTAAGCACAAAAAAATAATACGTAGAGATTTACAGGCTGTCTTTCAAAATAGCTATCATTCATTTAATCCGAAGCAGACGATTTTTGAGATAGTAGAAGAACCTCTCCTTAATTTCGAACGTTTCAGCAAAATAGAGAGACAACATAAAGTAATGGAATTACTAGACTGCGTGGAGTTAGATAGAACAATCGCTCAAAAATATCCTGCGCAACTTAGTGGTGGGCAACAGCAACGTGTCAACATTGCAAGAGCTCTTGCCTTAAATCCAAAATTGATTGTATTGGATGAAGCCATTAGTAGTCTTGATATGATTTTGCAGAAGCATATTATACAATTACTACAAACTCTCCAAAAAGACATGCAACTTGCTTACATTTTCATTTCTCATGACTTACAAGCAACACGTTTTATGTCAGACCGAATCCTCGTGATGCAGCACGGTCAGCTAGTTGAGGAGATTGGGAAAGATGGTGCATTCAAGCACCCTGTATCTCTAGAACTATACAATGCTATTTTGCCATCGCATCCTCGAGAAAGAACGATAAAAAAATAAAAAATTTTAATAATCTTGAGTTGGAATTACTTAGCTATTCCAACAAAAATAAGCAAGGAGTTATATAACATTTATCTATCCATTTGTTATAATAAGGAAAAATCTTGCAAAATCACTGAAGATAATGGAGGTATAGGATGAAGAAAGGTCAAATTCGAGCAATTGCTATTTGTGTATTTAGGAAAGGCGATTCAATACTTGTCTCTGAAGGCTTCGATGAAGTAAAGGGAGATCATTACTATCGGCCAATTGGCGGAGGAATTGAATATGGGGAGACAAGTTCTCATGCAATAAAGAGAGAAGTACTTGAAGAAATCGAGGCAAATATAAAGAACTTAAACTATTTAGGTACAATTGAAAACATATTTACATATAACGGCGACCTTGGACACGAAGTAGTTTTTGTATATGATGCTGAATTTGTTGAAAAGTCCTTTTATGAAAAACCTTCTTTTTTCGGACAAGAAGATAATGGCGCAATCTTTAAATTGCTTTGGAAGCCAATTAGCGATTTTACAGATAATAAATTAAAATTAGTTCCAGACGGATTAGTCGATTTGCTTTAGATCATTAAATTAGTTAAGAGCTTTCTTACTTGTACATTGTGACTGGGTGTTATAGTTCAATTAAGGAAAATCAAGCTTTATAAAAAAAGAAACTCCATTTTGATCAATCTATTTTCAAAATAAATTTTCTATTGGTTGAGAAGTAGAGTGGTGAGGTTACACATGACACAAAAAAATCTCAATGCACACACTGATTTACAATGAATAATCCTGAATAATTTTTAAGCCAGTACAATTAGTATTGGCTTTTTTATACATATAGTGATTGGAAGTATGGGGGAGTGTGGAATGATATTGCCCAGAAGCAAAAGAACGAAAAAAAAGGCATCTCATCCATAGATGAAACACCTTTTATTGAAGTTATTGGGCTAATCGTTGAAGGAAGGTATCTAATTGTACTAGTGTGACATTGTCTTCCACCCCGAACATATTGTTACCTTTACCAATCGTAATTTTATTGGAAGAGAGAATGGCTACATAATTGTAAGCCCAATGCGTACTTGGAACATCAACAAATTGTAGTGCTGTTCCTTGTTGTTTTAAATGGTATGCTTCCACTAAAACTTTCGATAATTGACCACGTGTTATAGGAGAACCTGCATTGAATTTTCCGTTTACATCACCCGTAAAAACGCCAAGTTTTCTTAGTGCTTCCGCAGCACCTGCATATTTAGACGTAGGGCTTACATCTGGAAAACTTGAATTGGTATTACTAGTATCTAAATGTAATTGATTTGCCAGTTTAAGAGCTACCTCTCCACGCGATGC
The DNA here is from genome assembly GCF_044763105.1 of Lysinibacillus sp. NPDC096212. Taxonomy (NCBI): domain Bacteria; kingdom Bacillati; phylum Bacillota; class Bacilli; order Caryophanales; family Bacillaceae; genus Lysinibacillus; species Lysinibacillus sp. NPDC096212. The sequence goes on from NZ_JBIWFQ010000034.1 coordinate 22,711, forward strand.
ATAAACGCTAAAGTCGACGTCAGTGCCTTTTACTTCTCCCAAGTCATTTTCAGTGAAGTTTGCAATGCGTTTTGCTCCTACGTAACGAGATCCCCAGTAATAAGGATCATTAATTTTATCGATTTTAACCCCAGAACTTGTAGTAGCTGAAATAAAATTGCTGTCACCTATGTATATGCCAACATGGGAAACCCCACTTCCCGAAGTATTAAAAAATACAAGATCCCCAGTCTTCAACTGATCTTTAGCAACCGAAGTACCTTGCTGATATTGAGCTGTAGATGTACGTTGTAGTGAAATCCCTAACTTAGAAAAAACAATTTGTGTATATGCTGAACAGTCTACACCTGTTTTAATATCTGTTCCTCCATATTGATAAGGAACACCTATATATGCTTTTGCTGTACTTGTTAAATCTGCTATTGTTGCCGCTTTTGCATCATGAACACCCATACCTGTAAAGAACATAAACGATGCGAAAATGGGTAATAACCATCTTTTCTTCAATTAAACCTACTCCTTTCAAAAAGCTTTCGCAATTGAATAAAGTAAGAATAGCATGAAACAGGCACGAGTTATTTTTCAATAATATTACCGATTACCTTTAAACAGCAAAATTGAAACCTTAATTTTAACTGTGTAAAACTTCTGCAACAATCATGGGCAATTTTACTAAAAAAAGTTAGAATAATTGGATGAAAAGGGGCTAAAATGTTAATTTAGATGTTTTATCCAATTGAAGTTTGAGTGATTCCCTCGTTATTTCACTGAAGATGGAGGCGATCTTCATAAATTTTTCGAAACATCTATTGTAAACTCATCTAGTCGATTTAATATTTTTACATCAATTCCTAGCTCTTTTTGATATTCATAAACCTGTTGGCCCTTTTCAGTTAATTTTTTAATGACTTTCGATTATTAGCTGGATTTAAGCCTTACTTTTCAAACTTGTCGACCATTTGCAGGCTGTCTTTTAATCCGAAGCGGACGATTTTTGAGGTATTAAAAGAACCTCTCCTTAATTTCGAGCATTTTAGCAAAACAGAGAGACAACGTGACAACCTCGCAAGAGCTCTTGCTTTAAAACCATATTTGATTGTATTAGATGAAACCATTAGTCTTGATGCGATCTTGCAGAAGATATCAATCACTTCAAAAAGACATGTAGCTTGCTTACATTTTCATCTCTCATCCTCGTGAAAGACCTATGGAGTTTTTTTATTCAAAGGAAATAGATAATCAATAATATTAAATAACGAATTAATATTATTGATTTTAGGTATTATAAAAATTAATTTTATTGTTCACATTTTCAATTTTTTGTTATATAATCAAATCAACTAAAAGGAAAGGACTTAATTATGGCTTATAAAGTAATCACAAATTGTCCTGTCTGCAGTAAAACATTGAAAATTACAAAGTTACAGTGCTCTCATTGTCACACGACGATTGAAAATGAATTTGAATTATCTAAGCTGGCATCCTTATCAAAGGATCAGCTTCATTTTGTGGAAGTATTTTTAACATGTAGAGGGAATATCAAAGAAGTTGAAAAGGAACTAGGGATTTCGTATCCAACAGTACGAGGAAAGCTAACAGACATCATTTCATCCCTTGGATATGTGCAGAAGAAGAAAAATGAAGTAGACGAGAAAAAAATTGTCACTATGTTGGAAAATGGCGAAATCACACCAGAAGAAGCCATTAAACTCTTAAAGGAAGAATAAGGAGGAATTAACTATGAAAGAGGAAATCTCAAGAGTGTTAACAATGGTTCAAGAAGGTAAGATTGATGCAGATAAGGCATCGGAACTGATTCAAGTATTAAAAGAGAAAGCAGAAACAGAGGAGAACCTTTTAGAAAAACCGACTAAATACTTAGATAAAACTTTAAAAATCCGTGTTGTATCAGCTGAAAATGATAACGTTACGGTCAATTTACCTTTAAAGCTTGTCAAGGTTGTATTAATGGCTGGACACAGCATCGCAGCGAGTATTCCTCAATCGGAAAAATACGTTAAAGATATAGACATCAACCTTATTATCGAAGCAATCGAAAATGAATTAGATGGCCAAATTGTTGATATTAAATCGGCTAACGGGGATACCGTTTCGGTCATTATTGAATAGTGATTTGCTTATGATGTATGTAAAAGTGAAAGCAAAAGACGTTCGGTTCACCATTCCACTTCCATATACTATGTTAAACATTGTTATTTCAATTTTGTCTTCAAAATTTGTTCAGCATAAAGCAAACAAATGGACAAGAGAGCACTTCGAAAGAAAAAAACTGGACTTTACCTTTCCGCTAATTGACAAAGAAACGCTAAAGCCTATTGTCAAGGAACTGAAAAATTATAAGGGAATCGTGCTAGTCGATGTCAAAGCTAAAGACGGTACTGAAGTTAAGGTTAAACTATAATTACAATACACCGTTCAACTGACTGGTATTTTGAAGAGAAAATTAGCTTGTATTTACTTTATTATAATTTGAATTGGATATGCAAAATAAAATAAAAGGATTCTTTTGATGACATACGGTACTCCGGAGGTATGAATCAAAAGAATCCTTTTTTGTATTACAGGAGGAGGTTCCGAAAAGCTTATACTTGATTAGAAAAAACAAAAAAACCCCAGTTTTATACTGGGTGACGGTTTGTCAGGTCAAGTATTTTTACTTTTCTGGGTAATCTATATGTAATGACGGTGGAACTAAACAATCTCTAGTTGTATTAAGTCGTAACAACCAAGTTGAGTTACCCTGTGTGGAACTAACCATACATTAGAGCAATATCATGTCTCCAATTTTAGGATTTGGTCAAAAAACCCCCATCAACCACTGCTATTAACAAAATAGTTAGACCATAAATTACACTTCATTCAATTATTGTGCGAACCGTAGGCTAAGGGAATATAGTGTTATTGTATTGGCTATGTCATTAAAAAATATTTCCTACTGGCAATATACAAAAAATGTTTACAAATGCGTAATGGATTTTGTGTATCACTGGATTTGTTGCCTTGCGGTTGATTTTTTCTACTAAAATAAAATATAACTTCATTGGAATTGACGGTAAAATGCATTTTAATAATAGTATAGGGAATGAAAATGATGAGAGAAATAAGTATTGCAAAAGTTATTACAGCAAAAAGAAAAGAAAAAGGTATCACACAAGATAAACTTGCTGAGTATGTCGGTGTATCAAAGGCTTCCGTATCCAAATGGGAGACGGCTCAAAGCTATCCGGATATCACCCTGCTGCCACAATTGGCAGCCTATTTTAATATAAGCATTGATGAACTCATTGGCTACCTCCCGCAAATGACAAAAAAAGATATAAAGAAAACATACCAACGGCTGGCTGAGGATTTTAGCAACAAGCCTTTTGATGATGTACTTGATCAATGCCGTGCAATTATAAAGAAATATTTCTCTTGTTTTCCTCTGCTACTGCAAATAGCTAAATTATATGTCAATCATTTTGTCCTAGCTACGGAAAGAGAAAAACAAGAAGAACTGTTACAAGAAGCCATTGATTTATGTATCCGGATTAAGAAGGAAAGTGATGATATTTGGATCGTGAAGCAGGCAAATTCATTGGAAGTGCTATGTCATATCATTTTAAATCAACCGGCGGAAGCTTTGGAATTGCTTGACGAAACAATGAAGCCGCCGATTAGTGATAACTTTTTACTCTCCAAAGCCTATCAAATGACAGGGAATTTAGAGAAGGCCAAGGAAGCTTTACAGGTCAGTTTGTATCAACATCTCCACGGCCTTCTTGCACCTGCACAGTCATACTTGCTGTTGGTAGCCAATCATCCTGAAAAATTTGAGCAGGCACTTGAACGTTTTATCGAAATATCAAAAGTCTTTAAAGTAGAAAAACTGGACCCTAATTTGTTGTCGTTGCTTTATATGGCTGCGGCGCAAGGTTATATGATGCAAAAAGAAGCGGAAAAAGCATTGGAAATGCTCGAAAAATACACATACATTTGTACGAACGTCCTTTTACCGTACGAATTGAAAGGAGATTTCTTTTTTGACAGTATTGAAAACTGGCTGAAGGATTATGATATTGAAGCTCCTAGAGACGAAAAGATAGTAAAAGAAAGTATCGTACAAAGTGTTATAGAAAATCCTGCATTCTTCCCATTGCACAATGAACCGAAATTCAAAAGTATTGTTGAAAAACTAAAAGCACAAATTTGAAATGAACTACTGATAGGGCCAACTTGATGTATTCACTTACATTTTGGTTGTCAATATAAGGAGGTAAATATAATGGTTGAAGAAAAAATTGTTTTAGGTGCTGAAACAAAGTACCCACTGAATGGAATATTAACCATTCCTGATGAAACAAAAGGATTATTTCCTGCAGTTGTATTGGTTCAAGGCTCTGGTCCAAGCAACATGGATGAAAAAATCGGAAATATTTATCCTTTTAAGGATCTTGCAAATGGTTTGTCTGGAAAAGGAATTGCAGTGCTGCGATATGATAAAAGAACATTCGTATATGGTAAAGAAATGAGAAAGGATATTGGATTAACAGTGAAAGAAGAAACCATTGAGGATGCAATTCTCGCTGCGAATTTTTTGCAAAGTGATTCACGTATTGATTCAAACAAAATATTTATTATCGGTCATAGTTTAGGTGGGATGTTAGCTCCGCGAATTGATGCAGAAGGCGGTAAGTTTGCTGGAATCATTATTATGGGTGGTTCTCCACGCAAATTTGAAGAAATTCTAATGGATCAAAATAACGAAGTTTTAAATTCATTGAATAAGTTTTTGAAAGTAATTGCAAAAAAACAAATAGCAGCATTATCATCAAAGTTTGACAACATCTATAACCTAAGTGATGAAGAAGCAAAATCAACTTCAGTTTTAGGAAAATATGTTAGAGCCTACTACCTAAAAGAAATGGGCGAACATCCATCTGCCAATTATCTCAAGGAATTAAATAAGCCCATATTTATTCTACAAGGAGAAAAAGATTTCCATGTATCAGTGGAAAAGGATTTTAATGGTTACAAAAGAATATTGGGAGATAGATCCAATGTAACGTATAAACTCTATCTAAACCTAAATCATGCTTTCATGCCTTTTGTTTATGGAGAGATACGAAAAGCAAAAAAAGAGTATAAAGTTGCACAACATGTCGATCAACAAGTGATCAATGATATTGCCGATTGGATTCATTCGGTATTGGAATAGTCATCAGGAGGTAAATAACAATAGCTAGTTTTATTTTCTAACTATAGGCACGAAATAATTTCTTAGGAGAAAACTGCATCAGGAAAAAGATAATAAACTGGAAACTATTCTTGCTACTTATTGCCGTATGCGTCGTGACGGGCGTAATGGTTAAACCGTTTACGTACGCGCTTGCGCCGCTGCCAGATAACGCACCTATGTAGATCATCATACCTGCGCAGATTGCACAAACACTGGTGTTAGGTGTGCTGGCAAGCTTTTTCGGATTGCTTTTGGCGCGACATATTGGATTTAGCGCACCGATTTTGGAGGGAACTACAGGTGGTGAAAAGTGAAAGGGCTATCAGAAATCTATACTCGGTTCATCTGTCCTTTGGGGCATTTTGGGCGGTGTCCTTGTCGTTTTACTGTGCATCCCTTTCTGGAATATGTCTGTTGAACTAATGAAGGCGGAAATGGCGGTTCCAGTTTGGAAATCCGCGCTTGCGATTTTCTATGGCGGTACGGCAGAAGAAATATTATTCCGGCTTTTTTTGATGACGCTTTTGGTTTGGATTGCTTCCAAAATCAAAAAGGCGAAAGATAGGGGACCAACTAAAATCGGCGTGTGGTTGGCTATTATTATAACAGGGGTTATTTTTGGCCTCGGTCATATCGGAATCACGGGCGCGATAACCGCCATCACTAGCGACGTAATCCTCCGGGCGGTATTGCTTAACGGCTCTCTTAGCGTTATCTATGGTTGGCTCTACTGGAAAAAGGGTCTGGAGTCGGCTATAATTGCTCACTTTTCTATCGACTTTGTGTTGCATATACTCATACCGCATGTAATAGCGCCATTATTTATCTAATCGGAAGTAATGGACATAAACGAAAAAGTAATCATTGGTAATGATTCGAAATACCCTTTTAATAGAATTTTATACTAAAATAACCTTGTGAATTTAAAGTTATTGATAAATGAGTTATAAAAAGAATCTTTTGTTGGCATTCGGTACTCCGAAAATGTGCATCAAAGGAATCTTTTTATTTTCATTTTTTTATTCCAACTGAGAATTGAACGAAAGATCATAGAAAAAATCTATGATTATCATAGAAATTATAGAATTGATATATAGAAACTAGATTCTTATAATTCTTTATAAGCTATAGTTATTTAATAGTAATATTGATAACAAATATTACTGGTATTAAAATACCTGACAGCCGTTTGATAATAGTGGCCCAGGCATTGAAGTTAAGGCTTGTAGTTTAACAAAATCATTAGCAACGATCCAATCAGACGTAGGATCCGTAGCAAATGTTTTTATTTACTAAAATTTCTATTATTATTTGCAAAAGAACTACCTAAATCCCACAATTTATCTTCTAGATTGTCTAATAGATTTTTTGTTCTCTTTTCCATATTATCTGGGAGCTCATTTTCACCAAAATATGTAAGATTCAAACTCTCATCATCCTTTTTCTCCAATACACCACTTACATTTTTAGCAACATAAAGATGAATGACTGTATAGACTTCATCCCCATTTGGATATTGGAAATAATAATCTGGTCCCGAAAAAACACCAATCAAGTCAAATTCATTGGCCACAAGTCCTGTTTCTTCATAGAGCTCACGGCAAGCAACTTCTTCTAAAGTTTCGTTTAGTTCCATTGAGCCCCCAGGTAATCCCCAATCCAACGTATCCGAACGATGTTGAAAGAGTATTTTCTTATCATCGTTTATCACAAGAATTGTCGCCCCGATGCTTATAATTGGTCTACTACCGATAAGTTTCCTTAATTCTGAAATATATCCCATATTCTCCCCCTAATACTTGTCATTAAAAAATATTCGCCTTTTCAAAATATGAATCCTCTATTTTACTTACAAATTATAAAAATAGTTTCAATGGTATTGATTAACAATCTTTTTTGTACAAAATAGTGCTAAAAAAAGTAGAATAGTTCTTGAAAAATGAAAAATAGCTTTTTATGTTCAAGCTTCTCCAAATCTCAACTATATTGATTGTTTCGAAAACTCTATGTTAAGGTGAATAGACAAATTGAATATGCTAAATTTTGGTGGTTCAAATGGATTTGATTCCATTTGATTAAAAGGGAAGTTGGTGAGAGTCCAACACTGTCCCGCAACTGTATTTAGGAGTTCGATAACAAGTCCACTGTTTTGTTTGTCAAAATGGGAAGGTGTTATTGTAGCGTTGATCATAAGTCAGGAGACCTGCCACTAAGAAAAGCATCAATTGACCTACGAGGATAGGGAGGTGTTAGCTACTGCATGATCTTTGTGAATTTACATGAATTCACTGTTTTTTTGCTCTGTCATGTTTTTGTAGATTAACAACTTCTCAAAGGGGTAGAAGTTGTTTTTTTGTTGTTCTTTTGTGTTTGAATGGTAACGCTTACAAGAATAATTAAACAAAGGGGTTGTAATGAATGGAGTTAAATTATTCACCCGGTCTCGATGGTATTATTGCCGCTGAAACAAAGCTATCTTTTTTAGACACTGTAGGAAGTCAAATTGTCATTCGAGGCTATGATTTGATTGAATTATCACAGAGATATTCGTATTTAGACATTGTCTATTTATTGTTGCATGGGGAAATACCAACTACCGAGCAACGAGCTGATTTACAGAACAAGTTGAAATCTAATTATCAGGTTCCACAAGAGATTTTTCAAATTTTCAAGTTATTGCCTAATGGGACACATGCTATGGATGGACTTAGAACAGGAATTTCTGTTTTAGCAGGCTATGATCAGCACATCAATAATCGTTCTACTGAAATGAATTTGACGCGAGCATATAGACTTTTAGGTGGCATGCCCAACATCGTAGCGAATAGCTATCGAGTATTAAATGGTCAAGACGTCGTGGAGCCTGATAGCCAGCTTTCCTATAGTGCTAATTTTTATTACATGATTACTGGCAGAAAACCAACTGCGTTAGAAGAAGAAATCTTTGATCAGTCACTCGTTTTATATAGTGAACATGAGATGCCAAATTCGACGTTTACAGCTCGCGTAATCGCCTCTACACAATCTGATTTGTATGGTGCTTTAACTGGGGCTGTCGCATCATTGAAAGGTAATTTACATGGTGGGGCAAACGAGGCAGTGATGTATATGCTTCTAGAAGCGAAAACAGTTGAAGGCTTTAAAACATTGCTAGAAAACAAACTACAAAATAAAGAAAAAATTATGGGCTTTGGTCACCGTGTATATATGAAAAAGATGGATCCAAGAGCGCAAATTATGAAAGAGGCTTTGCACAAATTATGTTTGGAGCAAGGGGATGACCGCTTATATCACATGTGTGAAGCTGGTGAAAAAGTGATGGTACAGAAAAAAGGTTTGTACCCAAATTTAGACTATTATGCAGCACCCGTGTATTACATGCTTGGTTTGACGATTGAAATATATACGCCAATCTTTTTTGGATCACGAACAATCGGCTTATGTGCTCATGTTATAGAGCAGCATGACAATAATAGATTATTTAGACCTCGTGTCAATTATATTGGCGAGCGTCATAACCTTGAAGAATTATCGGTATAATCAAGTTTTAACAACTCGCCATAGAGCTGATGGGCATTCTGACCAATGTCCATCAGTATACTAGTATAGCAAAATTATGCAATGAAAGGAAGATATAGATGATTAAAACAAATGAAATTTCTAAGACAGATCAATTACTAACTGATATTGCTGATTACGTATTAAATACAACGATTACAAGTGAAGAGGCATACGAAACAGCACGTTATGTTTTATTGGATACTTTGGGTTGTGGCATTTTAGCCTTACAGTATCCTGAATGTACGAAACTTCTTGGTCCAGTAGTACCAGGTACAGTCGTCCCAAACGGTACACGTATTCCGGGGACTCCCTATGTTCTTGACCCAGTTAGAGGCGCCTTCAATATCGGTTGTATGATTCGTTGGTTGGATTATAACGATACTTGGCTTGCGGCTGAATGGGGACATCCATCAGATAATTTAGGTGGCATATTAGCTGTTGCAGATTATTTGAGTCGCATACGTATTGCAGAGGGTAAAGAGCCTCTTAAAGTAAAAGACGTTTTAGAAATGATGATACAAGCCCATGAAATACAAGGTATTCTAGCACTAGAAAATAGCTTAAATCGTGTAGGTTTAGATCATGTTCTGTTTGTCAAAATTGCGACAACAGCCGTTGTGACAAAGGCATTAGGTGGCTCTCATCAAGAAATTATCAATGCACTGTCAAATGCTTGGATTGATAATTCGAGCTTACGAACATATCGACATGCACCTAATACTGGTTCTAGAAAATCATGGGCTGCTGGAGATGCAACAAGCAGGGCAGTGCAATTAGCCATGATGGCTGTGAAGGGCGAAATGGGTTATGCAACTGCCTTATCAGCACCTGGCTGGGGATTCCAAGACGTTCTCTTTAATAAACAAGAATTAACACTTGCTAGACCACTTGCATCTTATGTCATGGAAAATGTTCTATTCAAAGTTTCTTATCCAGCCGAATTCCATGCACAAACCGCTGCTGAATGCGCCGTACATTTACATCATGAAGTGAAAAATCGATTAAATGAAATTGAAAGAATTGAAATTACTACACATGAATCTGCCATTCGTATTATCGATAAAGAGGGACCTCTTAATAACCCAGCTGATCGTGATCATTGTATTCAATACATTACAGCTATTGGCCTCATCTATGGTGACATTACAGCAGATCACTATGAAGATGATGTGGCCGTAAATCCACGTATCGATGACTTGAGAAATAAAATGGTGGTCGTTGAAAAATCTCAATATACAATTGATTATTTAGACCCTGAAAAACGCTCGATTGCCAATGCTGTTCAAGTTTATTACAAAGATGGCACTTCATCAGAGCTAGTTGAGTGTGAATATCCTTTAGGACATCGTTTCCGTCGTGAGGAAGCATTCCCTCAAATCATTGATAAATTCCAGCAAAACATGAGTACACATTATTCTCAAAAACAATTAAGTACCATTAATCAGATTTGTGCTGAAAAAGAGCTTCTTGAAAATAGTTATGTTCATGAATTTGTAGATCTATTTATTTAGGAGGTTATATAGATGGCGTGGATTGTCAATGAAGCAGTTTCACAAAAACAATTAGCAGAACAATTTCGAGCTTTAATCACTCGTTCAGCTATTTTGCAAATACCAGGAGCTCATGATGCAATGGCCGGCTTAATGGCTAAAAAAGTTGGCTTTGAGGCATTATATCTTTCTGGAGCTGCTTACACAGCGAGCAGGGGCTTACCTGATTTAGGAATGATTTATTCAAATGAAGTTGCTCAGCGTGCTAGCGATATTATCCGAGCTACTAATTTACCAATTCTAGTGGATATCGATACTGGCTTTGGTGGTGTATTAAATGTTGCCCGCACAGCTCGTGAAATGGTAGAGGCAGGGGTGGCTGCTGTCCAGCTTGAGGATCAAAATCTTCCTAAAAAATGTGGTCATTTGAATGGTAAAACACTCGTCTCCCAAGAGGAAATGATACAAAAAATAAAAATGATTAAACAAATAGCACCTACTTTACTTATTGTTGCCCGAACAGATGCAAGGTCTGTAGAAGGCTTAGAACAGACTATCATTAGAGCCAAAGCCTATGTAGCAGCTGGAGCGGATGCTATTTTTCCAGAGGCTCTACAATCAGAAAAAGAGTTTAAACAATTTGCAAGTGAGTTAGATGCTCCTTTATTAGCCAATATGACTGAATTTGGACAAACACCGTATTATACGGCTAAGGAGTTCGAAAAAATGGGCTATTCGATGGTTATTTATCCCGTTACATCCATGAGAGTAGCAGCCAAAGCATATGAACGAGTGTTTGAATTAATAAAAAATACAGGGACTCAAAAAGAAGTTATCGAGGATATGCAAACTAGAAGTGAGTTATATGAATCCATTTCTTATTACAAATTCGAAGATTTAGATAGTGAGTTGGCGAAAACCATTTTACCTAAAGAGGAAATAAAGTAACTTGCTTTTCTCCTCTTTCTTTCAAGGAGGGCTAGTATGGATAAACTAGAAGACAAAATGACGATCTTTACACCTGAGGACTTTCAGGATGAGGAAAAGCTCATAGCAAAAACTGCAGAGTTGTTCATTAAACAGGATGTTTCACCTAATATTTCAGCTATTGAGCAGCATCAATATGATGTCACTCGTCAATTATTTCAAAAAGCAGGTGACCTTGGTTTACTTGATATTGAAATACCCGAAGCTTATGGGGGTCTTGAACTCAATAAAACAATCTCAGGGCTAGTTGCAGAAAGGATGGGCTATGGGAGCTCTTTTAGCGTATCCTACAATATTCATGCAGGAGTTGGCACATTGCCCTATGTCTATTTTGGGGATGAGTCTCAAAAGCTGAAGTACTTACCAAAGCTGGCCTCAGGTGAATGGATTGGAGCTTATGCCCTGACGGAGCCAGAAGCGGGTTCAGATGCATTACGTCCCAAAACTAATGCGATTTTGAATGAAGATGGGTCAGCATGGGTATTAAACGGTGAAAAGCAATGGATTACCAATGCTCAGCTAGCAGATATTTTTGTCGTTTTTGCGAAAACAATCGAAGGAATGACTGCTTTCATTGTAGAACGTACCTTTACAGGGGTTTCTGTTGGGCAAGAAGAAGAGAAGATGGGCATTAAAGGATCTTCGACAGCTACCCTTATTTTGGAAGACGTTGCAGTACCAAGTGATAATGTTCTTGGCGAAGTTGGAAAAGGCCATAAGGTTGCCATGAATATATTGAATATGGCGCGTCTAAAGCTAGCTTTTTCAAACATCGGAACTTCCAAACAGGCACTACAATTAGCCGTGAATTATGGTAAAGAACGGAAACAATTTCAAAAACCAATTGTTGATTTTACAATGATACAGGAAAAACTTGCTGACATGGCGATCTTAATTTACGGTGCAGAAAGTGCTGCATACCGAACAGCTGGTGAATTGGATGATGTCATTAAGTTAGCTAGTAAAGAGTCAATAGTTCAAAAAATAGCCGATTTCGCTATAGAATGCGCAATCAATAAAGTCAATTGCTCAGAAGCACTTGGAAAAATTGTAGATGAAGCTGTACAAATACATGGCGGATATGGCTATATGCAGGATTATGAGGTAGAACGTTTATATCGTGACGCAAGAATTAGCCGTATTTTTGAAGGAACGAATGAAATCAATCGTTTAACAATCGCAAAAATGTTATATAAAAAGCAAGCGCAAACAGCTTCTACAGATAAAATTTCAGTAGCTTATCAACCCGCAGAAAGTAATCACCAATACATCCAGCTTTCCAAGTACTTAATGCAAGTAGCCATTGATGTCATTGCAGATGCACAGATTAATCTGGAACAAGAACAGGAATACATGCGCCTATTGGCTGATATGGCAAAAGATGTTTATATTATGGAATCCTCTTTGCTGAGATCGGAAAAGGCAACACATGAAAAAACGAAAAACTTGATGACAGAAATATTGTGCCAGGAAGGCTATCGTAAAATAGAAAAAAGTACAATTGACATTATTTCTGCTGCTGAAACAAATGAGCAAATACGAAAAACATGGCTGAATGATATTCAACACTTAAACATCCCGCTACATCAGAATCTCTTTATGAAGAAAAGAGAGATTGCGAAAAGTATCATCAACAACCCAAAATCTATTAGTTAATTCTCAAAAATAGGAGGAAATGATAATGGTCGATACATTTGCCAATGTAAGCAAAGAAGGTTCCATCACGATTGTTCATTTAGATCATCCACCAGCAAATACTTTGTCATCAGCATCTATTGAAAATCTTCGCTTTATTTTCAAAGAGCTAGCAGAGGACGAAGAAACAAACGCCATCATTATTACAGGCTCCGGTCGATTTTTTGCCGCTGGTGCAGATATTAAGGAATTTGTTTCAGCCTTTGGACAACAGGAAAGAGCATTGCAAATGGCCGAGGCAGGACAAGCTTTATGTGATGAAATTGAAGCCATGAAAAAGCCTGTTATTGCTGTCATTAATGGGCCAGCCCTCGGAGGTGGACTAGAGCTAGCGTTAGGCTGCCATTTTAGAATCGCTTCTAGTAATGCCATTGTTGGCTTACCAGAATTAAAACTCGGGTTACTTCCAACATTTGGTGGCACACAACGACTTAGCAGAATGACGAGTCAAGCAAAGGCTCTACAATTAATTTTAACAAGCAAACAATTAAGTGCCGATGAAGCACAACAGCTAGGTATTATTCAAATGGTGACGGAACCTGAGGAACTTCTACCAACTGCAAAAGCTGTTGCTCAATCCTTTGTTGACGGTAAAAGTATGACAAGTGTATCCCGTACAATTGAATGTATAGTTCAGGGAGGGAAAGATCACCTTCAAAAAGGATTGGAACTTGAACGAACACGTTTTGCTGAGCTATTTTTAACAGAGGATGCTAAAGAAGGCGTCCAGGCATTTATTGAAAAAAGACAGCCAAACTTTAAACATTCTTAAGGGAGGATACAATATGGAAAACGAAGTAATATTTTCAGTCAGTGACGGTGGAGCAGCCATCATTACGCTGAATCGACCAAAAGCTTTAAACTCACTTTCCACTCAAATGCTAAAGCCCATCGGAGAGAAATTGAAGGAATGGCAAGCAAATGATCAAATTCACCTAATCATCCTAAGAGGCGCTGGCGAGAAAGGATTTTGTGCTGGAGGCGATATTAAAACACTCTATGAGGCTCGCTCCAGTCAGGTAGCTTCAAAAAATGCCGAAGTCTTTTTCGAAGAAGAATATCAAGTAGATATGGCTATCTATCACTATCCTAAACCGATTATTGCCTGCCTTGATGGCATTGTCATGGGAGGTGGAGTCGGTTTAACCTATGGGGCTAGTCACCGAATCGTTACAGAACGGACAAAATGGGCTATGCCAGAAATGAATATTGGCTTCTTTCCAGATGTTGGAGCTGCCTATTTCCTAAACAAAGCACCAGGCTATGTAGGATACTACTTAGCTTTAACCGCATCTGTCATCCAAGCTGCAGACGTTCTCTTTGCCAATGGAGCGGATAGCTATATGACGAGCGATAATCTACACAAATTCCTTGGACGCGTTGAACAGACTGACTGGCATGCACAGGAAACAAACACAGCTTTAAATCAATTAATAGAGACATATTCAAGTAAAACATTAGGAAATAGTGAACTTGCCAGCCTTCAAAATAAAATAGATCAGCATTTCTCAAACTATACAGTGGAAGAAATCGTAGAGTCCTTAGACAATGACCCAAGTAAATTTTCACATGAAACAAACCAGTTACTTCTGTCGAAATCTCCATCATCGTTAAAAATTACGTTAAAGCAGCTTATAGATGCGCGACATAAAACATTAGAAGAATGCTTTGCGACAGATTTAATCTTGGCTAAAAACTTTTTAAAACATAACGATTTCTTTGAAGGTGTACGCTCTGTCGTCATTGATAAAGATCGAAATCCACAGTATACCTATAAATCATTAGCTGAATTTACAGATGACCATATGGAGAAGTTCTTTCAAGATAACAGTGAGACAGTAACGAAGTGAGAACGATTAGATATAATATCAATAAACACGAAACCATCTACTATTTAATAGGTAGATGGTTTCTTGTTCGTAGTTATGTCTTTAAAAAATTGTCTGTCTAGAATACGTAAAAATCTCTTATTCCTTTTTTCAACCAATTTCGTAAATAAAATCGAAGGTGACGATAACTGGCTATTTCACTAGGTGAGTTGGTTTAAAAGGAAAGAACGGTTAAGTATGTTAACGGCAACTTTTTTCATAATAAATCTTTTCACATCAGATTATTTAAGACAAGTTATATACCTTATTATCTCATGTTTTACTTGCCGAAAAGATTTAAGTAAGTATCTATTAAACGAAAGATCATAGAAAAAATCTATGGTTATCATAGAAATTATAGAATTGATATATAGAAACTAGATTCTTATAATTCTTAATAAGCAATAGTTGCTACTTTAAATAAGGGAGGTACTACTGATGACAAATATTGCGGGTATTAAAATTCCTGACAGCCGTTTGGCACTAGAAGCTCAGGATATTTTAAAAGAACATGGTTCTGAATTGCTATGGAATCACTCAAATCGTGTTTATTTGTTTGGGGCACTTCAAGGTAAAAAAGCGCAGAGAGCATATGATGAAGAGCTGCTATATGTAAGTGCTCTGTTTCATGATTTAGGTTTAACAAAACAATATAGTAGCTTAGATAAACGCTTTGAGGTAGATGGCGCAAATGCAGCTCGTCAATTTCTAGCTCAACATCATATTGATGATGACTCAATACAACTTGTTTGGGATGCCATCGCACTACATACTACGATCGGTGTTGCTGAGCATAAAGAAAATGAAGTCGCATTGCTATATGCCGGAGTTGGCCTTGATGTAATGGGGAACGGTTATCATGATTTGACGAATGAAGAACGAAATGAAATCATCAATGCTTTCCCACGTAATCAATTCAAACAAAATATTTTGCCAGCATTTTTTGAAGGATTTAAGCACAAACCCGAAACAACATTTGGCAATATTAAATCTGATGTTTGTGCATTGTTCATTCCAAATTATAAATCTAAAAACTTTTGTGATTGCGTCTTGCACTCAGCTTGGTCTGAATAAAAATTGATAGTAGATAAGGGGATTCATATAGTATGTTAAAACTAGCACATAAGAAAATTCGTCATGTTGCCTTACAAGATAAAATTGTATCAGCTCAAGAAGCTGCCACGTGGATAAAAGATGGCATGTTATTAGGAATGAGTGGCTTTACAAGGGTAGGCGATGCAAAAATAGTACCACTAGCGCTTGTAGAAAAAGCGAAAGAGGAAAAATTCCAAGTTGATGTTTATACAGGAGCCTCACTTGGTCCAGAGGTAGATCAACAGATGGCTGAAGCTGGTATTATTCGTAAGCGAGCACCCTATCAAGGTGATCCAGCTATTCGTCGTATGATTAACAATTGAGAAATACTGTACACGGATGCGCATGTTTCACATAATGCAGAGTTAATTCGTCAAGGAATCGTAGGACCTATTGACTTTGCTATAATTGAAGCTACTGCAATTACCGAAGATGGCATGTTGATACCAACAACTTCTGTTGGAAACTCTCCAATTATTATGCAAATGGCAAATGAAATTATTATTGAACTAAATGTTTCGCATCCTGACTCTCTAGAGGGAATTCATGATATTTATATTCCTGATGTACAAGGGAAGAGAAGTCTTATTCCTTTAAATAGTGCAGGGGAGCGAATTGGAACAGTTGGTATCCCGTTAGATATTAGTAAGGTACGTGGTATAGTGCTATCTGAAAAAACAGATGCTCCATCAACAATTGTACAGCCAGATGAGGAAACCGCTAAAATGGCAGAGCATTTACTCAATTTTTTACGTGATGAAGTTAAAGCTGGTCGTTTAACAAAAACATTAGCACCAATCCAATCAGGCGTAGGATCGGTAGCAAATGCAGTTTTAAATGGTTTTCTAGAATCAGAGTTTGAGTGAGGATTTAGAAATATATTCAGAGGTGTTACAGGACGCCGTATTTGAATTAATCGATGCAGGAAAAGTGAAATCCGCTTCCGGTACGTCCATTACACTTTCACAGGAATATGGTGAGCAAGTTTATAGTCAGCTAGAAAACTATAGAAATTGTTTAATTTTACGACCTCAAGAAATATCCAATCATCCTGAAATTATTCGCCGTTTAGGATTAATTTCCGTTAATACAGCACTTGAGGTTGATATTTATGGAAATGTAAATTCGACACATGTTTCAGGCTCTAAAATGATGAATGGCATTGGAGGTTCTGGTGATTTCGCCCGAAATGCACGTTTAGGAATATTCGTCACAAAATCCTATGCAAAGGGTGGTAATATCTCAAGTATTGTCCCTATGGTATCTCATGTGGACCATACAGAACATGATGTGGACGTCATTGTTACAGAATTCGGGGTAGCTGATTTACGCGGTTTAGCACCAAAAGAACGCGTGCCTTTATTAATTAATAATTGTGCACAACCTGATTACCGTCCTCAATTGTGGGCATATTATAATGCTGCGGTAGAGAAGACTGGTCATCATCACACACCTCATTTATTAGAAGAGGCACTGTCTTGGCATGTTCATCTAGCGAACGCTAAGACAATGAAAAAATAAGAAGTATGATGACTAGGCATAGTGCTTAGTCATTAGAAAAATAGAATCCACTCATCACCATTCTGTGATGAGTGGATTTCTTATTGTTTTATTAATGATTGAATCAATTGTCGACTCTTTTCAGAAATTGAAAAGCCCGCTTCTTCAAGCCCCTCAACCATTAAACGAATAAAAGCTTTTGCCGCAAAATTAATGAATTTATCTTTTCTATATAGAAGTACAATTTCTCGCGTTAATGGTGGATTGTAGATCGTTCGCTCGCAAATAGTATTCGTTCTATATAGGTGGTATAGAGTTTTCGAAATAATTGTTGCCCCGACATTTTGTTCAACTAGTTTAAAAATAGCTTGAATACTAGCTGTCTCTATTTTAGGTTTCACATGAAGCTTTTCTTTGCGAGCTGCACTATCAATTACTTTCCTACATTGATGGATAGTTGGAAATAATATTAGTGGAAGCTTTAAAACATCTTGCAAGGCTATTTTTTTAGAGACAATTAACGGATGATGGTTATGAGCAACGAATAGCAGTTCTTCAGTAAACAATGGAATTAGTTGAAGCTGCTCATCCTCATAATCGAAATACTCTTGTTTATAGGAAATCGCAAAATCGATTTTATTGTCTTTAAACTGTTTTAATAAATCATCCGAACTATTGATGCAGATTTGTAGATCTGGATATTCAAGATGATAATCTAACAAATAGTCCGACACTAAATTTGTTAATTCGCCAGGTAAAGTACCGATCACTAATTTCCCTGCTTTTAATTCTTTCAGTTCAATTATCTGATTACTTGTATTATCTATTGCTCGAAATATATGGGTACATTGTTCATGCAATATTTTACCAGCATCTGTAATCTCTATTTTTTTCCCTAGGCGATCGAATAGTGGAATGCCCAGTTCATTTTCCAATACTTTAATTTGATGGCTGAGCGTCGGTTGAGAAATATTCAATTTTTCGGCAGCCTTTGTAAAATGAAGCTCATTACACAGTACTAAAAAGTATTCAAGCTGTCGTATCTCCATATACGTACCTTCTTTATTAAAATTATTTCTTATATTATATCATTACTCATATAGAGAACCGTATAAATCCCCAGAGAATTTAAATTTTAGCTAGTTATTAAAGCACCAACAGCTTCTATTTCAATGCTACAAAGAAATCTTAGAATTAGTTATGTACGAAAAATTGTTTTTCTTAATTAACACTGGTATAATTTGGGTGGCTTTAATTTAGAAGAATCGTTACATTTTGGAGGGACAGTTTGTTTAAAAGAAAAATCTGGAGTAGCATTTTATGTTTCGTTTTAGCCGCCATGATTTTGACTGCATGGTCATTAAAAGAAGATAAACAAAAAGAAATTGAACCTAGAGAGAGCGTTTCACTAGAATTACCAAACTCCGCACAATTACATTTGGAAGCCAATGGTTTACTATTACAAAAAACCAAAAGTTCAAATAAATCATATATTCGTTCAACGGATCAAACAACTGTCTATAATTTATTTGAAGATGGGGAAAGCATGGGCTCCATCAAGGTCACTGTTCGAGAAATCGATAATGGGGATTTCTTCATTTTCACTCAATTACAAAACAAAAGCAGCAAAGGTTATAGTGCCTCAATATCGTACCCTATCAGCGGAAATATAAAGTATGATTTAACGGATTTCGAACGCCAGGAAATTCAACATGAGCATGATCATGTATTCGGTGTAGATCCAACCACCTATCCTATCGGCCTGTTAAAAGTAAAGGAACACGAAGATTTATTGACTAATATGATGATAAGCCGAAACTACGTATCGAAAGAACTTATAACCAACTATGAGAACGGGGATAAGAGTGTGGTCCGGGAATTGACGAGTGAAAATAAGGACTTGAAATTAATGAATGATGATAATGGCCTTACTGTCACTCTTCCACTTCAATCAGAGGGAAATGATTTATCTGAAAACTGGGTGTTAATATCACAAGAGCCTCTGTTTAAAAAAGAAGAAGCGCTTAATGAATGGATAAATGAAAGTACCAAACAATACAAAGAAATGAACAAATGGTATACAGCAGAAGGACCTTATTCAAAACTCCCATGGTCGATCGAACCTGAAACAAAATTAGGATATGGGCGAAACCTAGTGAGGGTCCAAGATAAAAAAGCATTAAATTACTATGAAACTACACAGGAGCGATACTTCTACGATTTGCTATTAAATTCTGTTGCGAACTTATTTATTTTTCAAGGAGATAAAAAAGGTTTATGGGAAACGGAGTATACGAGTACGTGGTTGAAAAAAGATTACGGAATCCAAGCTCCCTATACCGATACTAGGCATAACGAGAATGTCGCGTTATTCCTAAAAAAAACAGGGAACATGCTTGACATTAAAGAACTCAAAAACTCGACCATCACCTATGCAGACTTTTTGGTCAATCAGACGAAAAATGGAAACATAATCGAAGTTCCCAAAGGTGGTTACCTTGTGACCGATTATTATTCTCCCCAGCAGACAAAGAAGACACATACATCCTTAAATCATGCTCTAGGAGAAATGAATTACTTGCTAGAATCCTATCAACAAACAAAAGAAAAATCCTATTTAGACGTGGCCAGAAATATGAGACAGGGTGTTGAAAACATCGGTGAAAAATGGTTACGAGAGAATGGGGATGTGTGGTATCAAGTGAATAGTGATTTCACCTTTGAAGGAATAGATTATCCTCTCTTAACGTTAGGAGATCTACTGAAATCACAACAATCTTGGGAAGCTGTTGGGGAAAAACGAAGTGAAATGTTTGATCAACTCATTCGTTCAAAAGCACAATACCTCGTGGAAAGTAAACAAGAAATTCTTCAATCGGTAGCTGACCTTCTCATCGACCAAGGTTTTGGGGATATTATTGAAGGTTACAATAATATTCCTAAGTTTTAATAAACTTCTTTCTCATTATGTTTCAATACTATTAAGCAAAAACAAGAACAGCCTCCTTGTTGGAACAAATCTAAAGAGCATGTTTTGAAAATATATTGTTCAAAACATGCTCTTATCTCTTCCAAGAAAGAACCTTGGAAAATTTTTTTGAATGATGGAAAAAAATTATTGCAATTATTATTTAACAAGCATAATATAAGTTTATAGTTATATAATAATTTAATCACCTGTAATTGGTTGGGTGTTTTTATTTTATGTAATATATAAGCAAATGATTATACAAGGAGCTCAAACATATGGAAAATACACTAATTGAAAAACAATTAAAGGCAGCAGCTGACTTGAACCGCATTAAATTACTTGCATGTATGAAGAACGGGGAGGTTTGTGTATGTGATTTTGTGGATGTTTTAGGCATCTCACAACCAGCAGTTAGTCAGCATCTTCGAAAATTAAAGGAGGCAGGTATTATTACTGAGCGAAAAGTAGGGACTTGGAAACATTATCGTTTAGTGGAGGATCAAACGCCACTGATGAAGGGCATTTTAGAACAAATTCAACCTGTAGCTGGATGTGATTGTGGCACCGACTGTGGTTGCTAAATAGGGGGAAATGTAGATGAGTAATGAATCCTTAACGAAACAGCTTTCATTTTTAGATCGCTACCTTACTCTTTGGATTTTTGTAGCGATGGGTATTGGCGTTTTATTAAGTATCACAATGCCAAATATCGGTGAAGCATTAGAATCCATGTCGGTTGGTACAACATCGATACCGATTGCTATTGGGCTAGTAGTAATGATGTATCCGCCACTGGCAAAAGTAAAATATGAGGAAATGTGGCGTGTGTTTAAGGATTGGAAAGTTCTTTTACTGTCACTTTTCCAAAACTGGTTATTGGGTCCGTTTTTAATGTTCTTTTTAGCCATTATCTTCTTACGAGACTATCCGGAGTATATGGCTGGGCTCATTATGATTGGTTTAGCTCGATGTATTGCGATGGTTATCGTGTGGAATGATCTAGCTCGTGGAGATCGAGAATATGTAGCTGGTTTAGTTGCATTTAACTCCATTTTTCAGATCTTAACGTATTCGATTTTTGCTTACTTTTTCTTAAATGTATTACCTGGTTGGTTTGGCTTAGAGAATTTTAAAGTGTCCATTTCAATGTGGGAAATTACGAAAAGTGTTCTTATTTACTTAGGAATACCATTTGCTGCCGGAATTCTAACACGATGGATCGGTATCAAAACAAAAGGAAAGCAATGGTATGAGGAAAGATTCTTACCAAAGATTTCACCACTTACTTTAATTGCACTGCTGTTCACAATTGTGATGATGTTTGCATTGAAGGGTGAAAAATTAGTCGAACTACCACTTGATGTTGTACGAATTGCTATCCCATTATTCATTTACTTTGTTGTGATGTTTGCTGTTTCATTCTTTTCTTCTCGTAAAGCAGGTGCATCTTATCCCGTTACAGCAGCCCTGTCATTTACAGCCGCTAGTAACAACTTTGAATTAGCCATTGCTGTAGCTGTAGGTGTTTTTGGACTTCATAGTGGAGTAGCTTTTGCCGCTGTTATTGGTCCACTTGTTGAAGTACCGGTACTCATTGGACTTGTATGGGTTGCATTACGTTGGCAAAAAAAATATTTTAAAACCATTAAATTATAGAAGTACTTTTTATGACAAACACACTTTATTTCTTATGTATAGGAAATTCTTGCCTACAGATTGGACAGTCAAAAGTGCTGGCATTGAAGCACATGGAGTAAATCCGAATGCGATCAAAGCTATGGCAGAGGTAGGAGTTGATATTTCGAATCATACATCTGATCTAATTGATTTAGAGACATTAAACAATGCAACACTAGTCGTCACTCTTTGCGGAGATGCCGCAGATAAATGTCCGATGACGCCTCCTCACGTTCGTCGTGAACATTGGGGATTTGAAGATCCAGCGAAAACGTCAGGTACAGAAGAAGAAAAGTGGGTAGTTTTCCAGAACGTACGTGATGCTATTGGCAAACGTATTGAACAATTTGTAGCTGAGGAGTCGAAATAACATGAAAAAAATTCATATTTATGAGCCAGCAATGTGCTGTTCTACGGGCTTATGTGGACCATCCATTGACCAAGAGTTATTACGTATGTCATTTGTAATGAATAATTTAAAGAAAACAGATATAGAAGCTGAACGATTTAATTTAACAAATGAACCAAATGCCTTTGTAGAAAATGAAGCCATCAATCAGCTTCTAATGTCAGAAGGAATGGATGCACTGCCTGCAACGTTTGTAGATGGAGAATTACTTTGTAAAGGGAAATACCCGACAAATGAACAATTTTCACATTGGTCAGGACTTTCCGAAGAAGAACTATTACAAAAACCAAAAGTACGCTTATCTCTAAAAGGAGATGCGTAATATGGAACGCTTTTCAAGAAGTCATTTCCCTGACACTCCTTTCCTATTTTTTACTGGGAAAGGCGGCGTTGGAAAAACATCAGTTGCTAGTAGCCTATCAATAGCCATTGCAAATGAAGGGAAAAAGGTGCTGCTAATTAGTACGGACCCAGCATCCAACTTACAAGATATTTTCGGTCAAACACTTTCTAATACCCCGACAAAAATAGATGGTATCGATAATTTATTTGCATTAAATTTAGACCCTGAACAGGCAGCACAACATTACAAAGAGCAAATGGTTGGCCCCTACAGAGGTAAATTGCCTGATGTAGTCCTTCAGAATATGGAGGAACAACTTTCGGGTGCTTGTACAGTTGAAATTGCTGCCTTTAATGAATTTGCAACACTGTTGACTGATACTACAGTAATTGAGAATTTTGATATCGTTGTGTTTGATACGGCACCAACAGGACATACGTTACGTTTGTTACAGCTGCCTTCTGCATGGTCTACGTATTTAGATGACAACACTACTGGTACTTCGTGTTTAGGTCCATTAAAAGGACTAGAGCCGCAACGCGAAATCTATAAAGAGGCTGTTGAGCGTTTAAAAAATGCGAATCAAACGACACTAATGCTTGTGACACGTCCTGACGGAAATCCTTTAAAAGAGGCTGCACGTGCTTCTCAAGAGCTGTTTGATATCGGTATTCAAAATCAGATTTTACTAGTGAATGGTTATATGAAAAATCTATACTCTAATGATGCAGTGGAAAAAGCATTCATTGCACGCCAAACAGAAGCATTAGAGTTGATTCCTAAAGAGTTAAAGGAATTTGAACAATACTATTTACCGTTTGTCCCATACTCATTATCAAGTATTGAGCGTATGCAAGCATGGATGACAGATCAAGATATCTTACATGAAAATGAAGCAGACAAAGGTATGACGGTCCCTGAAGTAGAAGACATGATTGCCGATTATTTAGAACGTAAGCCGAGGCTTATATTTACAATGGGTAAAGGCGGTGTCGGCAAAACAACAGTTGCTTCGTATATCGCCCTGCGCTTAGCAGAAGAAGGCATGCATGTACATTTAACTACGACTGATCCAGCAGCGCATTTAAATTGGACGTTCGGTGATGACAAAGTTAAAAATGTAACGGTAAGTCGTATTGATCCAAAAGTAGAAGTTGCAAATTATGAAGCCGAAGTGCTTGCAAAAGCAAGTGAAACGATGAATGAAGAAGGCTTAGCATTTGTCAAAGAAGACTTGGCCTCTCCTTGTACAGAGGAAATTGCCGTATTCCGAGCGTTTGCTGATGTTGTAGAAAATCATCAAGATGAAGTCATTATTATTGATACAGCACCAACTGGCCATACATTGTTGTTATTAGATGCGACAGAAGCTTATCATCGTGAAATAAGCCGTTCGCAAGGTGACATCCCTCCAGCTGTTTCAAACTTGTTACCACGATTACGTGATGCGAGTTATACAAGCGTAGCTATTGTAACACTTCCTGAAGCAACACCTGTTTTTGAAGCGACACGTTTACAGGAAGATTTACAGCGTGCTGGATTATCCGTTGATTGGTGGGTTATCAATCAGACATTTTCATCTATTGAAACAACTAGTCTAACATTAATACAAAAGCAACAAGCTGAAACAAAATGGTTAGAAGAAATCAGATCCATCAGCAACAATCAATTCGTGGCCATCTCATGGGTAAAAACACCACCAGTAGGAACAAAAGGTTTACATGAACTTAAAGGAGAGACATTCAAATGAAAATGAGTCCCGAAGGTAAAAATTATTTAGAGCAAGTATTAGCTGATTCAGAGGTGAAAACACTGCGTTTCTTCGGCATTCCAGGATGCTGTGGTGTTAATTTAGGTGTGGGCTTAGAAGCACCTACAGATGAAGATACTGTAGAGACAATTGAAGGGATCGAAGTTGCCATTCATCCTGATATTGCACCTCAATTAACAGAAGTTACAATTCATGCAGAAGAAGAGAATGGTGAACTAGGTTTAGTGTTGGTAGGTTATTCACCAAAATCTTGCTAAGGTGGGGTTTTAAATGACAAGAGAAGATAATATTCGTACAAATGTACGTGAAAATTATGCGAAAGTAGCCTTGAAATTAAACAGTACACAAGGATGCTGTACACCAGCCTCTAGCTGCTGTAATCCAGATGAAAATCAAAATATTTCCATCGAAGAAATTTCGCAAAAAATGGGCTATACAAAGGAAGAGCTAGCTTCTATTCCTGATGGAGCCAATATGGGCCTTAGCTGTGGTAATCCACAAGCTATCGCGGATTTGAAGCATGGAGAAACTGTTGTTGATTTAGGTTCTGGTGGTGGCTTCGATTGTTTCTTAGCTGCACCAAAGGTAGGGAGAGAAGGTCAAGTAATTGGCATTGATATGACACCTGAAATGATCTCAAAGGCACGCCGTAACGCAGAAAAACCAGGTTTTGAAAATGTAGAATTTCGTTTAGGAGAAATTGAACAGATGCCTGTTGCGGATCATACAGCTGATATTATCATCTCGAATTGTGTGATCAATCTATCACCAAACAAGCCACAGGTATTTAAAGAAGCTTACCGTATTTTAAAAACAGGTGGTCGTTTAGCGATTTCAGATGTTGTTCTAACGGCAGCCTTACCAGAGAGTTATTTAACAGATATGAGTTTGTATTCTGGATGTATATCTGGTGCTATTTCGATTGATGAATATGAAGAACTTTTAAAAGATGCTGGCTTTACAAATATCTCAATTGAACCAAAAGATGATTCAAAAGAATTTATCCGTGAATGGGAACCTAATTATGATCTAGAGAATTATATTGTCTCAGCTATTATTCAAGCGGTGAAATAGAAGGATTAATTTACGTCTAGCTTAATGCTAGACGTAAAAAATACACTATATATAAGAAAATATAATGTATGAATGAATCCGGGATGCTTTTGATATGAGTGTATGGCCACCGGGATACCGAAGAACGGCTAATTGAACGGCGAACCCTAAACGGTTTTCTTCTCTCCTTCGTTTATTTATAATTTCTAAATCTCGTTTGGAAAAAGTGTAGTAGGTTCCTAGCACCACCTCTCGTAATTTTCATAAAGTATCATCTCATTTCTGTAATTATTCAGTTAATTAGCTCAATTATATATCAATAGAGTGTACTCTATTGATACAAGTGTAGGAGACTGATAAAAACATAGTTAAGAGCGTCTCATAAGACTTGTCTCAAAAATGAGATGATATTTTGCGAAAAATCGGTTATATACGTGTCAGTTCAACTAGCCAGAATCCTTCAAGGCAATTTCAGCAACTGAACGAAATCGGAATGGATATTATTTTTGAAGAAAAAGTTTACGGAGCAACAAAAGATCGTGAGCAACTTCAAAAAATGTTAGAGGATATACAAGAAGGTGACATCATTTATGTTACGGACTTAACTCGGATTACTCGTAGTACACAAGATTTATTTGAATTAATCGATAACATACGGAGTAAAAAGGCAAATTTAAAATCCTTAAAAGATACATGGCTAGATTTATCAGAAGATAATCCCTACAGCCAATTCTTAATTACGGTTATGGCAGGTGTAAACCAATTAGAACGTGATCTTATCCGTATGCGGCAGCGTGAAGGGATTGAACTAGCTAAGAAAGAAGGAAAGTTTAAAGGTCGGTTAAAGAAGTACCATAAAAATCATGCAGGAATGAATTATGCAGTAAAGCTTTATAAAGAGGGAGATATGACTGTAAATCAAATTTGTGAAATTACAAATGTGTCTAGGGCCTCATTATATAGAAAGCTATCGGAAAGGAACAGTTGATGAGTTATACCAAAAATCGGAAATATATAATAGAAAATAAATTTCATATAGAGGTGGAATTATATGCCTAAAATTGACAATATGTTAGCAATTCTATGGATGCTTCGTTCAGGTGAAAAAATTACTGCAAAACAAATTTCAGAAAAGTTAGAGATGAATATAAGGACTGTGTATCGTTATATTGATACAATTTCAACAAGTGGTGTACCTATAATTTCAGAACCAGGACATAACGGTGGATACACTTTATTGAACAATTTTATTGAGGCTCCTCTTTTTTTTGATTTTGAGGAGCAAACTTCACTTTATCATGCTGCTGTTTTTGCAGAAGAAGCTGGATATTATGGTGGTGAAGCACTAAATAGGGCTATTTCAAAGCTAAGCAAATATTCAAATCAAGAGCAGGAAACAAAGATAAACCAACATGTAACTAGTCTTGAAGTAATAAGTCGATTAAGTTCACTCTCTATGGAACCTTTTTTGAAGGAGTTGGAGCAGGCCGTAGCTGACGGGTACTCAGTAAAAATTCTTTACCATAAAAGTGGCGAAAAGCAATTAAATTATAGATTGGTCGATCCGTACAGAATTATCTATTGGAATAATAAGTGGTATGTGATTGGATTATGTCATCTTAGGAATGATATCCGTAGTTTTAGAGTAGATCGAATTGAAAGTCTAATGCTAACTGAAAATAAGTTTAACCGGCCAGAAAATTTTTCAGCACGTGACTTTTTTATAAAAAATCTTCTTCCAACTATAGAAGATAAGGAAGGGATTATTTCTTTGGTTATTAATGGGGATAAAAGTGTATTGGATGATATTTGCCAACATTGGTTTTTAGGACATTATTTACAAGAACGGACTTCAAATCAAGCAGTTTTTCTTCTTGAAAAAGATATGATACATACATATGTACCTTATTTACTTTTACCGTACAATAAATCTATTAAAGTTATTGAGCCAATAAGTCTTAAGAAAAGACTTATTGAAGTTCTGTCGGAATTAATAAAATTTCATCAAGTATGATAACTTCCCTGACGTTAACTGTCAGGGAAGTTATCTTATAATATCTATATCAATTGTGATTGGAGTGTTATTGGATGCAAACAAAAAAAGTTTTTCTATATGTATTTAATACAATGTCGGACTGGGAATATGGATATTTAATTGCTGAACTAAATACAGGAAGATATTTCAAAAAAGATTTAGCACCTTTAAAAGTAATTACAGTAGGAGCTAATAAAGAAATGATTACTACTATGGGAGGACTGAGCATAAAACCAGATATTTCCCTTGATGAATGTACTCTTGAGAGTAAAGATCTTTTAATTTTACCAGGAGGGACTACTTGGAGTGAAGAAATTCATCAACCTATCTTGGAAAGAATTGGCCAAGCTTTAAAGATTGGCACTATTGTTGCTGCAATTTGTGGTGCAACTGAGGGACTCGCGAATATGGGATACTTAGATACTAGAAAGCATACAAGTAATAACTTAGAATATACTAAAATGGTATGTCCTAACTATAAAGGAGAAAAATTCTATGAGTTAGGATCTGCGGTATCTGATGCGAATTTAGTTACTGCATCAGGAATAGCTCCTCTGGAATTTGCAATGGAGGTACTAAAAAAAATAGATGTATTTACACCAGATGCATTACATTCATGGTATAACCTAAATAAGACTCATAAACCTGAATACTTCTTCCAGTTAATGAATTCAATAAATAAATGAAGTAACTGAAAAGCTCAATTTCTCTATTTTGATTTGTAGAGAAGTTGGGCTTTTTAATTTGGAATTTTCTTATCGTTGTAAATCCGCATTTTCCTGACGCTACCCCAATAAGCAAAAGAGCTACTTATACAACTTAATAATCTTTAACTACAGCACTCCTTAGCTTAACAAGTGTAAAACCTTATTTCACCATAAATATATTCAGTATTCCGATTTGTACTTCGCAAAAAAAGGAAATAACAAAAACAAAAACAAAAAAACACCAGATAAAATCATTATCGAAAAAGTATAAGAAATGGAAGACGATAATTGAGTTAATATGATAAAGCCAAGTAACCACAATGGTAGAACTGATAACAAAGACAATATAATTCTTGAAAAGAATATTATCCTATGCTCCGTACCACATTGATTGCATTGAATAGGACTGTATGCTAAAAAAAGAGATTTTATGATTTTGCTCCATTTAAATTGAGTATTGCATTTATCGCATTTCTGTAAACTCATATATTCATCTCCTCCTATGCAAGAATCATTGCAACTATGAAAGATACTCAAAAATCTTCAAGTAAAGTACCCAGTTAGTCTAGTAATTTCTATCCGAAATTCCTATCCAAAAACAGAAGAAAATAACTGCCTGCACAAAGATAAAGTGCAACTTGAGTTATGACATAGATCGAAGATTCAAGCAAAGTTAATTTTCTTTCTCTCCTAATTTTCTTAAAGTGTCTATAGTAATAGACTGAACATAGGAGTAATATTATTCCTGATACTTGGGTTATATTTTCCAATACACTAACCAAAAAATCATCTCCTCGCAATAAATCTCCTGAGAATAGTTGTATCCTTCTTATCTGCTCTGCTGTTAATTGGAGAAGAAAAAGATTGGATCTACTTTGTAAACCCCCAATAGTTTAGCAACTCGCTTTACGCATCCTAATTTTTTAATTGTTTGGTGTTTATAAAAAATGCTGTTCCTATTATAAATATGCCTAAACAAACGAACATACAATCCCTGAATAATCATCATCAAATATTGTTGTGATAACCAAAATAATAAACATAATTAGTACAAGGGTTACATATAAGCCTTAATGTATTTCATAAGTTATACCTTCGCCTTAATAGCAGTTCTTATTAAAACACAAAAACGCCCGCACTTATTCAACTAAACTGCCTGGAAATTTTGCAATTACACTTTAATAAAGAATCCATTTGAAGGATATTCCGCAAGAGAAAAGAAAAGTAAATACGAGTTGTTAATTTGGTCTAAGGCAACTTATTTTTATGCTCTAAATTTATTTAGTATTGGTAAAAAAGGTTGTTGTAGACCCACTCGATATTCGTCTGATATCATAGTTGAGTATTAATTGAATGAAGTAGGTTAAGGGTATTTGAGGAGAATTTCTTCCCTCAGTTTTTTAGTTTTAAAACTCTTAATC
The DNA here is from genome assembly GCF_044763105.1 of Lysinibacillus sp. NPDC096212. Classification (NCBI taxonomy): domain Bacteria; kingdom Bacillati; phylum Bacillota; class Bacilli; order Caryophanales; family Bacillaceae; genus Lysinibacillus; species Lysinibacillus sp. NPDC096212. Next base: position 52,533 of record NZ_JBIWFQ010000034.1, read on the forward strand.
GGAGGAGAAATAAATGGTTAGTGAAAGAGAACAAATTAGCAAAAAAGTTGCATGGATTGCACTTGTATCCAACCTAATTCTAATGATAGGTAAAATCTTCTTTGGCCTTTTTGGAAGTAGTGAGGCTGTATTTGCAGACGGCATCCACTCTGGGGCAGATGTAGTAGCTTCGATTGCTGTGCTAGCGGTTGTAGGTATCTCTAATAAACCACCTGATAAGGATCATCCCTTTGGGCATGGTAAGGCAGAGGTGATTAGTGAAGCGATCGTTGGAATTATTTTAATATTAGTTTCACTATATATATTCGTAGAAGCAATTTTAGCATTTTTTGATAAACCCGGTGTACCACAGTACAGTGCATTGATTGTAGCTATAATTTCTTACATAGCAAAAGAAATATTATATAGATACTCCATAAAACAGGGGAAAAAGTGGAATAGTAAGGCTATAATAGCGATTGCTTATGATCATAAAGGTGATATTATTGCTTCCCTTGCAGCATTTATAGGAGTCCTTTTAGCGATTATAGGAAATGCAATTGGATGGACATATTTGTTATACGCGGACGCAATCGCAAGTGCTTTAGTAGCTTATTTTATTTTTAGAATCGCAATGGAATTAGTTAAACCTTCTGTTGATATTTTAATGGAAAAAAGCGTGGATCAGTATCTTTTAGACAGTTATGAAGCGACTATTCATGAATTTTATCAAGTAAAACGAATAGACAAAATCCGTGCAAGAGAACACGGTCACTATAAGATTCTAGACGTTCGTCTTTCACTTAATCATGATTTAACAATTAAACAAGGCCATGATATAGCTCGTGATATAAAAAATGAAATATTAAATAAATACCCCGATGTAGGGGAAGTCCTTATTCATGTAAATCCTTACTATATAGAATAGAACTTAATCAAAAGAAACTTACAAAAAACCTCACTTTCTTCAATGAAGTGAGGCTTTTTTGTGAATAAAGATAAATTCTAAATTATTTAAAGTTGTATTGACTAGGATAAAAGGTAGAAAAGGGCTTGTGTGTATTGATTTATGATACCGTTACTACCGTCTTGCCTGAATTAAGGTAAACCAATCATTTCCATTATACTTTCCGGAAACTCTATATATTGGCTGATAGAAGTCTTTCGTATCGTACATATATGAAAGCTCGATTAATTCTATTTCAAGTTGATCTCCTTGTTTTATAACAAGATCTTCCTCATTCACCAGTGCATTATATTTTATTTGGGGAAATTCCCCATTTTTTATTCGCTCATACACTTCCGCAGGAGACAGTATGTTCACTTCTCGTTTAAATTGATTCTTATGTAAATTATATGCTAATGAAGAAACACTGCCATCTTGTTTAAGATCAAGCATTATATCTCCTGTCCAATAATCAGTATTTAAATAAGTACTATCCTGAAGATTCCATTCAAATTCTCCAGTATCCAATACCGTCATTTCAGCATCTTGAGGTAGTATGGCAAATTCGTCCATCATTGCCTTTGCCTTATCAACCATTGACTCTTTCCCTGAAAAAGAAGTTTGCCCTGGCGTATTATTATTCTCTTTTAATGACCAGTCTCCCTCTGAACCTATAAACAACGTGTATTGGGACCCTGCTTTGTTTTCCAATAGAATCTCACGATCACCTCTATAGACATGTTCATTCAACTTTGATAATCCTAATTTCTGTTGCAATAGGGCTTCAACTCCATCATTTTTAATGGTTTTCCTATATACTGGGGCAACTGTAGGTAATGAGCTTAATTCCAGTGAAGTTGATACATGCACATCTGACATATTCGATTTTGTATAGGCGTTTATCGCTAGATGACCAAACTCCTGTTGGGCGTAGACAATATTCATCCCAACAAAAATCAAACCCATCAATAGAGGTATGGCAAGGTTTCCGATTAGACTTTTTATTTTCACTTTTTTGTGATGCGCAACGGAAGCCCCTAGTCTGTATAACTGGTATCCAATAATACCACCAAGTGAGTTGTTCATTAAATCATCAAGCTCAAAAATCCCAGCTCCTGAAAGTGTCTGATACGTTTCTATAGATAATGTAGCACTTATAACTACAAGAAGAAGCCACTTAAATTTTTTGAATTTAGAGTTCAATAAAGGTAAAAAAACACCTAGCGGAACAAACATTAAGATATTAAAAATACAATTTTGAAGATCACGTAAAGAGTATTTTTTCCACGCATCAATATAACCACTAAACGGCTGAAGGTTCATCTGCAGGTAATGGGAAGTGCCACGATCAAAAATAGTTAACTCAAACACAAAAATAATATACCCGATAAAGATTGCACCAAGAACAAGCTTCTTTATATGAATCTGTTTTTTTCGATTTGACGGCTGTTTTCTATAATAAAAGAAATAATATAGTGCGATAAGTATAAACTCTATTCCAATAATCATTAATACCGGCAACATAAAATACCGAACATTACTAAAAATTTCTGTCATTCCCAAGATGAGACTCTCCTAACTTATTTATTTTGATATTTTGCGTTCTACAAGAAAAAGAGACCATTTTATATTTCATTACTATTAATTCCTTTGGCTTAATTTTAGGTAATATTGTCGACCTTTGTTATTGTAAATGGAAATTATTAATAATTAGGTAGGTTATTTATGAAGAATTTCTTAAGAACTTGCTATGCTTTGGACATTTGGGGAAGTGGTAGAAAAAGAATAACCACTCTAAATTCACGGAGGGAGCGACTATCACTGCAAGCAGTATCAGCTGCAAAGTGCTATAAATAATCTGTTTGCGGAAGGTATGAAGTATATCCTGTACAAATTCATATTCGAACGGTTGAACAATTTATTGGTCATATCTGGTTGTTTGCATATTGACAAAAAAAGTTAAGGCGTGGTTTAATTTAATTATTAAATAATTATTTAAATGTTTAAATCGTATAAGAAAGGGAGGTGATAATATGACGTTAAATCTTACATTCAAAGCACTCTCCGACCCAACCCGACGCAAAATTCTTGATCTACTCATGGATAAGGATTTAACGGCTGGGGAAATTGCCGATCATTTTCAGATGACAAAGCCTGCAATCTCTCATCATCTTAGCTTGCTCAAGCAAGGTGGATTGGTATGGGACGAAAGGCAAGGGCAGCATGTTGTTTACTCCATCAATACGTCTGTATTACAGGAAGTAATGAAGTGGTTTATGCAATTCAATAAAAGCAAGGGAAAGGGAGAGGAAAATTTATGAAAAAGTATTTGTTTTCGTTGTTAATTTTCATTATAGCTGTGATAGCAAGTATATGGAGCTACCCACAGCTTCCTGAAAATATTATTTCCGCTTCAAAGTATCAAAGTGATTCTAACGCTACTCCCAGAGAGTTTATTGTAAGCATGATTCCCGTAATGATGATTCTTGTGTTTGTCTGCATGGCATTGATACAGAGGCTTGGATTGAATAAAAAAAGCCCGCGCTCTGTTGAACCGGTTAATGCGATTCTGAACGGCGTTATTCTTATCCTTCTGCCAGTTCACGGTCTGGTATTGGCCTATGGCATGGGTAATCCTTTTAACGTGGATATTATTGCTCCTCTAGTTACAGGTGCTGTGTTCATTGTGATTGGTAATTTTATTCCGAGAATGAGAGGGAATATAGGCTCCAGCCTGGCTACTTCCGTATACGATACCAATACTGGGATCGAAATTCGTAAGTCTCACCTTTTCATGGGTCGGGTATATGTAGCAGGCGGCTTCATCATGCTGGTTAGCACACTCGTGCCTGGCGGCGCCTCTTTACCGGTCTTTATTACTCTGTTGCTGCTTACTGTAATGATCTCTCTCATTGGGTATTACAAGTTGCTACGGGGATAAAGAAACCTGCTCTGTGATTATGTAAAAAGATCATGCCTTGAGTTATTTTAAAGTGTACCCTGCAGAGTAGACACAAAAAAAAGTCTACCTGCAGGGTATATTTTTGTATGAATTAGAAACACAACTAGAGGAATACAATTGGGAATGGAAAGCTATGAGGAGAAAGATTAATGCCTCATTAGGTCGGTCAACAAGATTGGTTTTAAAGTTCATTCTCTTTTTATTGAGTACATTCCGCTTTAAGTTGTAACTATTCAGTAAAGGACACGCCATAAATAAAAGGTAGCGTATGATTCCCAGTTTTTCCATGGCAACGATATTTCTAAGATTTCTTCTTTTGTAGGCTTTCGGTTCAAATTACGTAATATTTTTATCGAATTAATAAGACCCACATCATCGATAGGAAAAGCTGTCTGGAACCTGAGGCAGCGCATTAGAACATAATTGGCTGTCCAAGGACCGATTCCTCGTATTTTAATCAAGTTTTTTTCAGCATCTTTAAAGTTCATTGTCATTAATTTTTCCTTTGATAATTCTCCACTTGCCATTAATTTGGCGATTCCAATGATATATTCACTTTTCTTTACAGTCATTTTAATATGTGCTAGGTCGGGAGGTGTTAACTGTGCAATTCGTTCGTACGATGGGAACACCCAATACTTTTTGCCATTCCATTCGATAGAATCGCCAAATCCTTCTACAAATTGCTTCTTTAAGGAGTACGCGAAGGCTAAGTTAATTTGTTGCCCTAAAACTCCCCAACATAAAGCTTCAAATAAATCAGGAATGCCGACAACTCGCAATCCATAAAATTTTCGGGCAGGCATTTTAAGTAAGGGGTCTGCTTTGGCCATTTCATAAAACGGCGTTAAATCGTTATCAAGATCAAACCACTCATGAATATATTTTACAATCGCTTCCCGTTGCCACTTTTCAATAGGTCTAGAATCATTTAGGAATTGAACAACCATTTGTTTATTATTGATTACGCTTACCTGTACTAAAGAACGAATTTCCCCAATTGCTATAACTTTTGTAATGATATCGTTCTCTATTTCATACATGCATTCATTTTTTTCCCTTGTTAGATAGCCAAGGTTTGCATTCATGTCGAAAGTATCAGGTAATGTAATGACAATATCATCATTGATTTCATGCCATGTCATTTTTTCGTTCTCCTAACCTTATTATGATTTTCTAATGTAATTTTACTTTATCACATAATAATCTCTACTAATTTTGTTATCTTGCTATTACATTCTAAACACCTTATTTTTTTCTATTTATGAGGTTATAGTGTTAGTTATCAAGAATGCTAAATAGGAGTGGATAAAGATGGTCCAAGATATAAAAACACGTGTCGAAAACTTAAATTGGGATTCCATTCAAAATGAATTAGATGAGCAAGGATTTGCAAAGCTTCCAGCGATTTTAACAAAAGAGGAATGTGAATTCTTCATAGAATCGTATTGTGAGGAAGAGTCATACAGAACGACCATCAATATGACGAGATATCGCTTTGGGAATGGAGAGTACAAATATTTTTCCTATCCATTACCTGAAATCATCCAACGTTTAAGAGAGTCCTTCTATTTAGAATTGGCCAAAACAGCCAATCGATGGTTAGGTTATTTAAAGAAAACCGAACAGTTTCCAGATCATCTTCAAGATTTTCTGAACACCTGTGAAGAATATGAACAAACTAGACCGACACCTTTAATATTAAAGTATGAAACAGGCGGGTTTAATTGTTTGCATCAAGATTTATATGGCGATATATTTTTCCCGTTTCAAGTAGTATTTGTATTAAATCAACGGGATAAAGATTTTTGTGGTGGAGAATCTCTATTAGTGGAACAAATTCCTCGTGCTCAGAGTAGGGGACATGTCATTACTTTGGAACAAGGCAGTGCGCTGGTCTTTCCTACGAACCATAGACCTGTTCTAGGGAAAAAAGGATATTATAAAAATACGGTTCGTCACGGAGTAAGCACGATTACTTCTGGAGAACGATACGGTCTTGGAATCATTTTTCACGATTCTAAATAAAGTGAAACTTTGATCAGTGGGGGGTCTCTTCATCCCCCACTGATCATTAGTTAAACCAATCGGGCTTTTACGGGCTGTTCATCTCCCACCTAAACTTCTCCGATTTCTCTATGTTTTGAGGTGGGAGTCTTACAGCCCGTTAATGCGGGATAAAAATTAAACTTCAATATCTTGCTATTTCATACCCAGAATTGTACATTCTGAATTCATAGGAAGTATATTGTAAGGAGAGGTGAGATAAATGCCGGATAGTATCAATAACGGACATATAGAGAGACATGATTATCGAATTTCAAATGATGTAGAAATGATAACAGATGAAAAGTGGCAAGCAATACTAAATAATGATGCAGCGTACAATAATCAATTTTTCTACGCTGTAAAGTCGACAGGGATATTTTGTAAACCATCCTGTAAATCCCGCGTTCCGAAAAAAGAAAATGTATGTATTTTTTCAAACGCAGAACAAGCCCTCCGCGCAAATTTTCGCCCTTGTAAACGTTGCAAGCCCACTAATGAAAATCTGCCTGATAGCGAGTGGGTTAATTTAATTACTGAATACATTGATAAAAATTTCACAGAAAAATTAACGCTAGAATCGTTAGCAACTATTTGTCACGGGAGTCCGTATCATATGCATCGAACATTTAAAAAGATTAAAGGTATTACGCCGGTTGAATATATACAACAAGTTAGAGTACACGCGGCTAAAAAGTATTTGATTCAGACAAATAAAGCGATTGGAGATATCGCCATATGTGTAGGTATAGCTAACGCGCCATATTTTATTACTTTATTTAAAAAGAAAACTGGACAGACACCAGCACAATTTCGTCAAATGAGTAAAATGGAGGAAAAGTACAATGGAAACAAAGAATAAACCAACCCTTTATTGGTCTTTACTAAAGTTTAAGGATTGGAATTTTTATATTGCTTCAACTTCAAAGGGGCTTGTGTTTGTAGGTTCACAGAACAAACCATTCGAGGAATTGTTCGAATGGGCTAAGAAACGCTTTCCAGGAAGTCCTCTTGTTGAAGATGATAAAAAGCTTGAACCCTATGTCGTTGAAATCACTCAGTATCTAGAAGGAGAACGGAAAGCTTTTACTGTTCCATTTGAGTACGTAGGTTCGCAATTTCAGCTAGCAGTCTGGAATGCACTTTGTGAAATTCCTTATGGACAGATGAAATCCTATTCCGACATTGCAAATGATATAAATAAACCAGCAGCTGTTCGTGCTGTAGGAGCGGCTATTGGGGCTAATCCGGTATTAATTACTATACCGTGCCATCGTGTAATAGGAAAGAATGGCTCATTAACTGGCTATCGGGGAGGTTTAGAAATGAAGACACGGCTACTGGATCTAGAAAAGCGAGCTTCATCTAGCAATGGGTAATTATTGACGCACAATGAATGGAGGTTCCGTCATGAACAGTGAAATATTCTATAAAAATCCGAAAACCATTTTGAATAAAGGGACTGGCTTTCTTTCCGGATATACTCATTCACTAAATCCTTATACAGGCTGTTCATTTGGGTGTTCCTATTGTTATGTACGTGAAATGCCTGTATCTCTTTTTCGAGAAGGAGAATGGGGAAATTGGGTCGATGTTAAAAACGGAGCTGCAAATTTATTAAAAAAGGAGCTCCATCGCGCCAAAAACAAAGGGAATGTAACTATTTTTATGTCATCAAGTACTGACCCGTATCAACCAATAGAGCATAAGGAAAAAGTGACGCGATCTTTACTAGAAGTTATGGTAGAAAATCCCCCTGACTTCCTATTTGTACAGACGAGAAGCCCACTCGTAAGTCGAGATATCGATTTGCTGCAACATTTTAAAGATAAAGTTCGGGTAAGTATGACAGTAGAGACCGATAGAGAAGATATTCGCAAGCATTTTACGCCCTATGCTCCGCCTATTCCAGCAAGGCTTAAAACACTCCAACTGCTTGCTGAATTCGGTATTCCTACACAGGTTGCCATCGCACCCGTTTTACCAAGTAGCGAGAGATTTGCAGAAATATTGCGTCCCTTAGTTAACCGAGTATGTATCGACGATTATTTTATGGGGGACGGCAGTGGTGGTAAACGCACACACAAGATGGGCTTACAAGCGTTATATAGAAATCTGGAAATGGAAGAATGGTATCATCCATCCGTCTATCAAATGGTTTATAAACGAATGCGGCAGTATTTTTCGGAAGATGAACTTTTTATTAGCCAGAAGGGTTTCGAACCCTAGCGTTATAAATAGTAATTTTGGTATGAGGGGGAATTGAAGTGATATATATAATTAGAGACAATCGATGACAAAAATCCAGACACAAGGTAATTAACGAACTATCGCGTGTGAAACTAATATAATCGAAAGACGGGCTACACCCTGCATAGGCTTTCTCGTTCGGAAAATCTGTAATAATATAGCCATTATTTAAGTAAAGATGCCGTGGGGGATCCTCATGAAACGATTAAAGTATTAATGACGCACTTTTTAAGAAACTTCAACTAGGAACCTTCAACAAGCTTAAATTATCCTTAGCTACCACAGTTAACAACTATTCATTATCAACCTAAATTATCCCACGCATTTTAACGGTTACGATTATTTTCATAAGAGCTAACTACCCGTAATTGGGTAATTAGCTCTTATTTAAAGGGAATAAATCAATATAATCGAAAAGAATCAATTGCTTTCTTTTTCTGTTCGTACTCAACATGTGAATAGACTTGCGTTGATGTAATACTTTCATGGCCGAGTAATTCTTGTAGCATTCGTAAATCAACGTATTCTTTATTTTGGTGTAATATCAATGTTGCACAAGTATGCCTTAAGTGATGTAGCGTGAAGCGAGTAGGTGGGAGGTCTACCTTTTTCGACGCATCTTTAAAGATAACATGTAAACCCCGCGGATCTAATGCTTGACGATATTTATTTAGGAAAACAGGTTCTGATATGCTCTTAAAGAAGCTTTATAGAATACCAGAAGCGGGATGAAGGGGCAATATACATTCTTTTTCCCTTTTCCATCAATTCGAATCGTTTCATTAACCCAATCAACTTGTTCCCAGGTTAATGAAACTAGTTCAGATCGTCTCAGACCTGTTGCTGCTAACAATTTAAACATTAAGAAAAACGTGATTAGTTGCGTTCTAAATAGTTAAATAGCTGTTGTAGATCCATCAAGGTCATATAGATTGCAAGTCGAAAAGTATAGATAGTATGGGTAGTTGACGAAGCATTCTTTCACACAATAATTTCAGTATACATAATATAAATATCTTGGTCATAACCTTCTAATTTTCGGATGGTTTCGTTCAAAAGGGGGATTATTCGATTATAATGTGCTACTACATTAGCAAACATTGTGTTAACTTTCTGTTTTGAGATTTTAAATGAGGTATGCATGACATATAAATAAAGAAATGTAGTTATTCAGTACATTTAAATCTATCTGAAATATAAATTTTTACGGTAAGTAGAACGAAAGAGAACATTCAGTTGACCTTATTGCAAAGCTGCTTTTCATACAGCATAGAGCCAGTAATAGTACTTATTTCTCCCATCTGGAAGGGTGATGGCCAATTATGAATAGACATTCTTTTGGAGTAGACATTAAGAAAATTATATTGCTCGTTGGATGTCTTGTAATAATGATGATACTTGGTGCTTGTACAAATGAAAAAACAAGTCAGTCAGAATTTAAAAAACAATATTTTGAAGGAAAAAGTGATAATTGGTATGTAAAAATGGTAAGCGAAATGGATAGCAACAGGCGTTATATTATTTCTTATATTGGGGAAGAGAATAAACCATTAAATTTTAAATATGAAATATATGAATCTTCACACAACCCAACATTTGGCGATGGCGAATATAAAAACCAAGAGGAATTTGAAATTCATGTAAACTGCGGTGGACCGTGTGATGCCCTTCCTAATAGCGTACCTATTCAAATTAAATGGGAAGGAGAAGAAGAAAAAGTAGTAATTCGTAATAAAAAATAGAATGTTGTCGGTAACATCATTCGATCCTGATTTTTTTGAATTATTTAGTAAACATTACATCAAATCTCGGCAAAAACACAAGTTGGACTAATCTACCAATCTGATGGAGGAAATATCTACAAGTGTATGTACAACTGCATTATCAGTATTTAATTGACCCTAAGTTAATTCAACAAGCTCCGAACGCCGCATACCTGTAGTTGCTAGCAACTAATCATAGCCATATTCCTAGGTGCTAAACGCCTTCAGCTCGCTCTAAATTAGCTCATAATGATTCCTACTATCGCTAAACAAGTAGATGGCCATTCGAATGATGTTACATTTGCTAGGTCTATGATTAAAATAGCAATCATGTGAACATTTAAAATAGTAAAGCCAATGATATTTTTTTCTTAAACTTATACTAAATTCCCTCCAAATATGTACTCCAATGCAATTGAGGTGGTTTTGCTTATTCGTATAAACCTTGACGGAAAAAGAGTATCCCAAGGAAAAGCTGTGGTCGTCTTTTCCTTGGGATTTTGTATATGTTAATGGCGCAAGAAGTGAATATTAATGAAACTAATATGGGGTGGGGAAGCCATTATCAATTACGCCAAGGCGAAATTGATAAACTTAAATCATCTTTTTCAGAACTGAATATAAAAACTCAGCATCTTTTCCTACTCCACAAATAAGTGCTGATCCTCTTTGATGTTGCCACGGTAATCCTATATAATATAACCCTTGTATTGGACTTACACCTCTTTTATGAAGAGGAAAACCTTTTGCATCTGAAACTCCCTCTATGTCTATCCATTTGTAGTCAGGAACAAATCCTGTTGACCAAATAATATTTTGCACGTTTTTTTTGCTATGATCGCTAAAAGTTATCTCTCTTCCTTGTGTTTGTATGACTCTTGGTTTAATATTAATTTTTTCTTTACGAATCAGATGCTTTAATTCAAGGCTAAAAATAGGATCACTTTGTTTTCGGAACCATGATCCGCGCCTTGTATCAGTTCCTGCATATAAGAGACCAATCTTTTCTAACCAGTAAAAAATGCTTTTGCCTATAATACTAAGTGGTAAAAGTTTAAATGAATGGCTAATAGCAATGGTTACTTCACGATTTTCTGCGAGTTCAGTCGCAATTTGCGTACCAGAATTTCCTCCTCCAATCACTAGAACTGGACCATCTGGAATCATCTCCGGTGATTGATACTGGGAAGAATGAATTTGAAACACCTCTTGTGAAAGACTTTGGGAAATTGAAGGAATGAACGGTTTCTGAAAAGCACCAGATGCGATAATAACATGTTTGGAATGAAATATCCCCTTATCAGTAGTGACTTCAAATGTATTCTTTATTTTTTGTACTTTATGTACAGTTGTCTCCATTTTCACCGGTAACAAAAAACGGTTAGCATATGCTTCAAGATAATCCGCGATTTCATCTTTTGTAGGCAATACGTTTTTATCTCCTTCTAATTTCATCCCTGGCAGTGAACTATACGATTTAGGTGTAAACAGGACCAAGGAATCATACCTTTTTCTCCATGAATAAACTGTACCCTATAAGATAGACACTTTGAAAAAAGTCTATCCTATAGGGTACTTTTGTTTATAATGAGAAAAAAGATGTCGGAGCGGAATA
>NZ_JBIWFQ010000035.1:0-54126 GCF_044763105.1 Lysinibacillus sp. NPDC096212
ATATCAACAACCGACCAAGAAAATGTCTTGGTTGGAAAACTGCAAACGAGGCTTTTAATGAGCAATTGTTGCACTTAATTTGACAAATCATCTTAAGTAAAAAGTCCATGTTTTCCCTTCATTGTCACTTTCCCAGTTGTGTGCTATGTGAGGGATTACTGTGTCTTGTTCTTGATTATAGGTTACGAGTGTATCTCCTAGTTGATAAATAATAAAGGTCTCAAAGGTAATAGAGGTATGTAATGGATCCAGTGTCGTTAATTCTCTAGTTCGAGCAGTTCGTAACACGTCCCTTGGTTGCCCGGATGATTGAATGCCGAATAAACTTTGAATTTCTTGCGATACATTGGCGATCCAAGTTTTTGGAATAGGCAATTGCAATAGTAAAATAACTTCCTCCAATTGATCGCGTTGAACTAGCTGTTTTACGGCATCCTCAATTTCTTGTTGAAAGGGTTTATAAAACACAATTTGTGAAGGATTTCCTCTACCTTTACCCGGAGCATAGATTAGTTTGCCTGCCTCTCCGAACTGTTTTAGCTTACGTTTAACACTTTTTTGTGTACAAAACCATAAGCTCTCCAATTCATAAAGTTTGCATTCAGCAGTCTGTTGTTCTTCTCTAGGATATAAAAAAGCCCTCATCTGGAAATAAGAATAATTCTTCATCATCAATCTCTCCTTATCCACTTAAAAGGGGACATTTATGATTGGATTATACCCTTTTTTTCCACTATTGAACAAAGCATAATGAGGTGGGGGTGGAAGTAATGTTCAAAAATTTACATCGTAACATTCAAATAAGAATTTATACATCTTTTATGAGCCGAGTTGTTGGTTCAATGGTTTTTCCATTCATGGCTATTTATTTTACAAAAGAGCTGAATGCTATCTATGCAGGAATTCTTCTTTTAATCCAATTGATTGTTCAATTTATCGCAAGTTTATATGGGGGTTACTTAGCTGACTCAATAGGCAGGAAAAAAATGATGGTCATTGGTGAATGGATGAAAGTCCTAGCATTTGCGGGGATGATTGTTGCCAATTCACCAGCCTTTACATCTGCTTGGGTAACTTTTTTAATGCTGTTAGTAATGAGTATATCTACTGGCTTTATTAACCCTGCTGCTGAAGCAATGCTGATTGATGTCAGCACAAAAGAAAACAGGGCTTTAATGTACTCCATCAATTACTGGGCTGTAAACTTATCCATGATGCTTGGATTAATTATTGGCGGTTGGTTTTTCCAAACGCACTTTTTTCAACTGTTAATCTCATTGCTGATTATTTCCTTTGTAACATTGTGGATGACGAAGTCGTTGATCCAAGAAACTTTCAGTGTCACAGCTGGTGAGGAAAAAAGAAGTGAAGATTCCTATGGCATAAGATCTATTATACAAAGCTATCGCACTGTTATTACCAATGTGCCCTTTGTGTTATTTACGCTCGGAGGTATTGCTATTCTTTCAATTGAATTTCAACGTAACAATTTCATTGCAATAAGATTGGAAAAGGAATTTCTTACACGGGTTGTGACATTATTAGGGGATTTAAATATTACACTGGACGGTGTAAAGCTTTTAAGTCTATTAACAGTGGAGAATACATTGATAATTGTGTTGTTTACAGTAGTTTTCACAAAATGGATTAAAGAAAAATCGGTTCAAAAAGTTATGTATTTTGGATTTTTATTATTCGGGTTAGGCTATTCAATTCTTGCCTTTTCAAATAATTTAACGCTTTTATTTATTGGTGTTGTTGTGCTTTCAGTCGGAGAATTAATGTATGTACCTACAAGGCAATCCTTGCTGGCGGAAATTGTAGATGATTCCCGTCGAGGTGCTTATATGGCTTTTAATGGATTTGTCTTTCAAATAGGCAAAATATTTGGTGTTCTCGGGATCATGGTAGGAGAAGTATTGAACGGAATTGGAATTGGGATTGTCTGTGTACTTTTCGCTTTTCTTGGCATGTTCTTTTCTCGATGGGCCCTGATGAAGCGTGATAGTAAGCGTAAAGTAATTCTAACTACTAAGGTAATTTCGAGGTGAAGGTATATGAAGACAAAGAAATGGAATGAGATAGATCATTATTTTAGCACTAAACTTTATAGTTCTGATGATGTTATGGATTCAGTATTATAAGCGAATTTAGAAGCGGATTTGCCTGCTTTGATGTAGCTCCGAACCAAGGTAAGCTGTTGTACTTGCTTGCTAAAATGAAGGGAGCAAAAAACATTTTAGAAATCGGAACCCTTGGCGGATACAGTAGCATTTGGCTAGGGAGAGCATTACCCGATGATGGACATCTAATAACACTTGAATTTGATGCAAAGCACGCAAAAGTAGCTGAAGAGAACATAAAAAGGGCCGGTTTAGAAAAGAAAATTAAAGTAATGGTGGGACCTGCACTGGAAATATTACCGACCCTAAAAGAAAAGGGCTTTACTTATTTTGATTTTATGTTTATCGATGCAGATAAACAAAACAATCCCCATTATTTGAAATGGATGATAGAAATTTCAAGACCAGGGACAGTTATTATTGGGGATAATGTAGTTCGTCAAGGACATGTTATTGACGACGACAGTGAGGATTTAAATGTTCAGGGAATTCGTCAATTTATAGATTTATTATCTGAGGAATCACAGATAGATGCTACAGCCATTCAAACAGTTGGGAGCAAAGGATATGATGGTTTTGTTTTGAGGGTTGTGAAGTAAGAAGCTATACTCATAAATAACTGTGAGCGGGAATCAACCATACGCTATGGTGATGAGCCCAATTTTATGATGGAGGATAATATGAATGAACTTTAAACTATTCGAAGATGAAATTGAAGATTTAGTGGAATTATTAACTCAAAACAAGTGGATTTATCATACCGACCAAAATCTAAAAGAGGAATCCGTTCGAAAAGCATTTGCAGAAGGATACTATCACAGCGATCGCGAGACGCATTGGATAATTGATAATGAAGAAAAGGTCGGGATTATTACAATTCATGACATAAGCGATACGATCCCGTTATTCGATATCCGTTTAGATACGCGTTATAGAGGAAGAGGATACGGAGTAAAAACACTTCTTTGGTTACAAGATTACCTGTTTGGAGAAAAAGGTAAGATTCGTATCGAGGGTTATACGAGAGTTGATAATATTGGTATGAGGAAATGTTTTGCGAAAGCTAGTTTTGTAAAAGAGGGCTATTTAAGAAATGCTTGGGAAAATGCAGATGGTACTGTAACAGATAGTATCGTTTATGGTGCAATCAAAGATGATTGGATTTTAGGTAGCACAACGCCCATTAAAATCGATGACATACCATTTTAAAACTATAGGTTTGTTTTATCTGCGCGAAAGCGAAGCGACAGCGGCAAGTGTTTTATCTGTGCGAAAGCGAAGCGACAGCGGCAAGTGTTTTATCTGTGCGAAAGCGAAGCGTCAGCAACAAATGTTTTCTGTAGCGAAAGCAAAGCGTCAGCTACAAAGCGCCCAGTCGGAACGGAAATCAACCACTCGTTATAGTGATGAGCCATATTAATTAAGAAAAGCAGAGATGTTGATACCATAACATCTCTGCTTTTTTAAAACATTAAACAAACATGTTGACGTAAATTGAACCATCGTGTTATTATTATCTCGAATTCAAGATAAATAAATTCAAGATAAATGAATTCGAACCTTTTAATCCATGTAGAAAGTAAAGTTTTACTTTTCATCATAAGGAGGTAATCATATGGGTTTTTTAAATAAATTATTTGCTTCAAAAAAAGAGGAGGAAAAAACAATGGCAGAATTAAATATCGGAATTATTATCGGATCAACACGCGAAGGTCGTGTAAGTCCACAAGTAGCACAATGGGTAAAAGAAATCGCAGATCAACGAGGAGATGCAAACTATACAATTATTGATATCGCAGATTACAAATTACCTTTACTAGGTGAACCAGGGCAAGACGCTTCAGGCGCTCAAGCTTGGTCAGAAATCGTTGCAAAACAAGATGGATTTGTATTTATCGTACAAGAGTACAATCACTCTATTACAGGAGCTCTTAAAAATGCACTAGATTATTTACGTGTAGAATGGAATAACAAAGCTGCAGGTATTGTATCGTATGGTTCTGTAGGTGGTGCACGTGCAGCTGAACATTTACGTGGTATTATGGGTGAGCTTTTAATTGCAGATGTCCGTGTGCATCCAGCATTGTCACTATTCACAGACTTTGAAAATGGTACTGATTTCAAACCAAAAGCAGTGCAATCAGATTCTGTTAACCAAATGTTAGACCAATTAATTCCTTGGTCAAAAGCTTTATATACAATTCGATAATATGTTCAAAGATTGAGGTAGAACGTTATTGGATAAAGTATAGGTGAGAAAGACATTTATCATGAAAGGGACTGTTAACATGAAAAAACATACTGCGGGTATTCACCATATCACAGCCATTGTTGGGCATCCACAAGAAAATATTGATTTTTATGCTGGTGTATTTGGCCTACGTTTAGTTAAACAAACGGTAAATTTCGATGACCCGGGCACATATCATCTTTATTTTGGTAACAAAGGTGGTAAACCTGGTACAATTATTACATTCTTTCCATGGGCAAATGCTTATCAAGGACGTATTGGTGATGGTCAAGTTGGCGTAACTACTTATGTTGTACCAGAAGGAGCACTACCTTTTTGGATTAATCGTCTTGCAAAATTCAGTATTCCATTCCAAAAAGCTGAACGCTTTGGTGAACAAGTAATACAATTTGATGATCCACACGGACTTCATGTTGAATTAGTTGCACGTACAGAAGGCGAATTGAATGAATGGACATTTGGTGAGGTAACTCCTGAGGTTGCGATTAAAGGATTTGGTGGTGCAACACTTTATTCAAGTCACCCAGAAGAAACAGCAAAAGTCTTAACCGAAGTTATGGGGCTTGAGAAAGTAGCAACGGAAGGCGAGTATACTCGTTATAAATCCATTGCAGATATCGGCAATACGGTAGATTTAAAAGTTGTTCCTGGTATGCGTGGTCAAATGGGAGTCGGAACAGTTCATCATATTGCCTGGAGAGCCCAGGATAATGCGGATCATCTAGAATGGCAAGAGTATGTAATGAATCATGGACAACATGTAACTGAAGTGAAAGATCGTAATTATTTTAATGCGATTTATTTCCGTGAACCCGGTGAGATTTTATTTGAAATTGCGACAGATCCACCTGGATTCGCTCATGATGAAATACCTGAGACAATGGGTAGCCAATTAATGTTACCATCTCAATACGAACAGCATCGTGAACAATTGGAAAGAACATTAATTCCAATCAAAGTGCGTGCGCTTGATTAAAGGAGATGGGACGTTTGATTTCAATTGATCCTAAGAAAAATACGGAACGTGAGAATTATAAGTTATTGATTGGCAGTATTATTCCGAGACCTATTGCCTTTGTTACGACAAAGTCAGAGCAAGGGGTCATCAATGGTGCACCTTTTAGTTTTTTTAATATCGTGTCTTCCAATCCACCGATGATTTCTCTGGCCGTTCAAAGACCAAATGGGCGCTTAAAAGATACCGCTCGCCATATCCATCATCATCAGCAATTTGTTGTGCATATTGTAGATGAGGATAATGTTAAGCAGGTGAATGAAACGGCAGCTTCATTACCTGTAACTGAAAGTGAAATTGATCGAGTTCAATTTACATTAACCGATAGTGAGCTTATATCTGTACCAGGTATTCAAGAGGCAAAGATTCGAATGGAATGCCGTTTAGTACAGACGATTCCTTTAATGAATGGTGACGAACAGACAGGTGATTTGTTTATTGGTGAAGTCGTACAATATCATATAGATGAGACCCTTTATAATGAAGGACGAATTGATCCAAGAAAACTAAAAGCAGTTAGCAGACTAGCCGGCTCAAATTACGCAAAAATTGGAGATATATTTGAGATAGAACGTCCAGAATAAAAAATAAAATGCGAAAATGTTGACTTAACAGCATTTTCGCATTTTTACTTTATCCAAAAATTCTTTCGATATTCACTAAATCTTCTTTTGTTAATGGGATATCGCTTGCTTTCACATTGGTAGCCACTTGGTTTTTATGTTTTCCGCCTGGGATAACTGCATCAATACCATCTTGAGCTAATAACCAAGCAAGCGCTAGATTTGGTAATGTCGTTTGTTTTTCCCCTGCAATTCCTTTTAATCCATCTACTTTTAATAATGTTTGTTCAAATAATTCACCTTGGAATAAAGGATCCGAAATTCGCCAGTCTCCAGTGCTTAACTTAAAGTCTTTTGTATACTTGCCACCAAGTAGACCATATGCAAGTGGACCGTATGGAATAAATGAAATATCATTTTTTACACAGTAAGGCAATAAATCTTGCTCTGCTGAACGGTTTAACATATTGTACGGAGATTGTAACACTGAAATATCATTGTGCACATTAGCTTCTATAAGTTGATCTAATGTAACGTTTGAAATGCCAATTGCTCGGATTTTTCCTTCCTCTTTTAAGCGTGATAATTCACCAATCGACTCTGCAAGAGGGGTCTCGTTGTCTGGGAAGTGTAAATAGTAAAGGTCCACATAATCCATCTGTAGACGATTTAAGCTATTTTCAAGTGCACTTCGTAAATATTGCGGATGATTATTTGTTTTTACTGAACCATCCTCAAACCAGTGTCTACCTCCCTTTGTCGCTAAAACAAAATTTTCCCTTTGATATTTATTTAATACTTCGCCAACAAGTTCTTCTGAACGCCCTTTTCCATATATGTCAGCTGTATCGAAAAAAGTTATCCCTAAGTCAAGGGCAGCGGAGACTAGCTCTTTCCCATTTTGTTCATTTAAGTTTTCATATAAGTTATGGCCACCTACAGCATTCGTCCCAAGACCAATTTCGGAAATCTTAATATTTGTTTTTTTTAATGTATGAAATTTCATATTCCTACCTCCTCTGTTTTCTGTAATCAGAATAGAGTAAAAAAAATATTTTACCAACATACAAAGTTATAGTTTCATATATAGAAACAAAAGCGTTTTAATTGCAAATAGAAGATCGGTTGAAATTTTCTTTTATGCTAACAGGTAATTGATTTCTTCCGTCAATTGCTTGCTTGCCTCTTCTAACCTTTTGACAAATGACCGTATGGCCGTTTTCTTAATTTGATTCGTCGAACCGTGCAAAGCAATTGCGCCGATGACTTCTTCATTCACATAAATCGGAACTGCAATACAAATTTTACCTACATTCGTTTCTTCGTGATCAACAGCATATCCCTGTGCTTTAATGACCTGTAAATGAGGAATCAATAGGCCATAATCATAGAAGGTTTTTGTTGTAAATGTATTTAGTTCAATACTATTTAATAGTTCACGTTGTTTTTTAGCTGACAGATGAGCTAATACTACTTTTCCGAGTGCGCTTGAATGCATAGGTGTCCGAGTATCGATTGCTTGATAAGCAGGATGTTCAAAAGGCTCCCTAATCACATTTTTTATCACCATCTCACAATCTTCCAAAATACCAATGTAAGTAGTTATTTCTTCTTGGCGAGCTAATTGATATGGCGCCACGAGAGACGTCCATTGGATATCTTTGTGCCAATATAAGTGCTCATCCCTAAAGATATGCGGATTTAATTGATAATACTTATTATATTTAATTACATAATTCATTTTTTCTAGCGTATAAAGCATGCGAAAAACGGACGTCTTATTCATTGATAGTTCTTCCATAATTTCAGTTAATGTAAGAGAATGCTTTTGACGTAATACATCTAAAATCAAAAGACCCTTTTTTAATGTTGATACTTCATAGGAATCCATGTTGCCCTCCCCTAACTTCTCAAATAACTTATTATAGCCTATACAAAGCCATGAAATACTCATAGTAACCATTCTTACTATTATAACGGTAATCTTTTATAACTTCTCAATCTTCAAATATAAACGATCTCAAATTTGTAAAGTAGTGGACAATTATAAAAAATGTCAGTGTTTTTTTGTATGAAGTGTTGATTCTCCTCTTACTGGAGGTAATACACTTTGATTTGAATCAGCAAGATCAAAAAAACAAGGAGGTTTTTCATTATGAGGTCTATTGAATTGTTTTATATCATCTTTAATATTGTTTTGCTAGGTTGGTTAGTCTTTGGTAGAAACAAGTCACGGCAAGGGGTGCTGATAGGTGGTGGTATGTCTATTCTATTTCTGCTTGTCCATGGGATCATAGAAGGTATGCGCTGGCAAATGATTCCGACCTATTTAATGACATTATTTTTTATCGTTGTTGTTGTGATAAGGCACTTTTTTAACCCAAAAGATCAAAAAGAACAACAATCAAATATGTGCCGATCACGCGTTGTTCTTAATTCAACATTAGCTGTACTTTATTCTGCTGTAGCAGTTAGTCTGCCTATCGTGCTTCCGGTATTTACTTTTGAAAAGCCAGTGGGTCCGTACAAAATTGGAACAGTCACCTACGATTGGGTGGATACTCAAAGGGAAGAGACTCTTACACCGGAGCCTGATGACAAACGCGAATTAATGGTACAAATCTGGTATCCTGCTGATACGACTGCTAAAGGTAATACGGCTCCTTATATTTCCGATTCTGATGTTTTTGCAGAGGGGTATAGTAAAATCCTGAATTTACCGAAGTTTTTATTTGCAAATTTTGGTTATGTCAAAACACATGCTATTGAGAACGCTGAGATTTCTAATCAGGAAACAACCTATCCGGTGCTCCTGTTTTCTCATGGTTTTAGTGGACATAAAAATCAGAACACTTTTCAAATTGAGCAATTAGTCAGTCAAGGCTATATCGTGGTAGGTATGGATCATACTTACAGTAGCACGACTTCAGTCTTTTCTGATGGTCGTGTAGCAAATTACGTGCCTCAAAAAACTGAATCAATTGCATATTTAGATAAAGCAAATGAAGGTTGGGTAGAAGATGCTAAATTTGTGCTGGATCAAGTGGAGCAGCTGGCCCAGAATGATCCTGAAAACCGTTTTACAGGTCGAATGGATATGGAGAATGTAGGTATGTTTGGTCATTCCTTTGGTGGAGCAACAAGCACCCAAATGCTAATGACAGATTCAAGAATAAAAGCAGCTCTTAATATGGACGGTGTTTTATATGGAAAACTCCGAGTTCCTGTGGATGGGCTGAAGAAGCCGTTTATGATGATGAGTGCCGATGACACAATCAGAGAGGCGAAGGAAACGGATGGTAAGGAGCTCATCGAGTTTGTAAAGGAAACTTTGCCACGGTACGAGTATGTAACTGTGGGAGGAAACTATTGGATGAAAATTAAAGATATGAAGCATATGGGCTTCTCCGATTTATACCTGTTTTCACCGCTTTATGAACGGATGGAAGGGGTCGACATCCAAAAGGCATACCGATTAATTAACGATTATTCATTGGATTTCTTCGATCATTATTTGAAGCAACAGCCATTCAAACTATTGGAGCAAAATATAGGCGATCATCCAGAGTTTACGTTACTGAAAGGTTGACTACCAAAACGAATAGTTGAGGGTGTTTAGCCCTCGATTATTCGTTTTATGATTCTTCCATATGTTCAAGCCGCCATTCTATTCCTTGAAATAGTAATTGATTGGCTTTTGAGAGTTGGTAGTATTGTGGGCTTAGAATAGCACATAACGTTTCGCATCGTTCGAGTCGTTTGGTTTTGGTTAATTGAATATATTCTGTAAAGTAGCGGAAGTGATCTTCTTTATTGTCCAATTGCTGTGAGTTCGCATACAGCCAAGCAGTGTCGTCGATAATGGTCTGTACAATTGGACTGTTGGCAGGCAATTTTTGCTTCAGCGCCTTATTCAATCGATCATGGATGTTCTCAAGCTTTCTGACCAATGTTGTAGCATTATATTTTGACTGATGAACAATATTAAAGTACAGAAATTCAGTATTTTTCAAGTCTTTTATAAACTGAGGATCATTTATAAGCTCCTGTAATTCATGCCAAGTAGCTGTTTGTTTGGCGGAGCCTTTCACTTGATTAATAATATATTTATCAAAATAATAAAAAAACGAATCTTTCCACTCTTTAGGAATGCCAATTAATAATTGGCATTCCTTCAATTTTTTATCGATAAATTGTTTTTTATGTTCGGTATTTATTGTTCGTTCGTTTACTAAGTTATGAATATACTGCAATGAATCCCCGTCATGTTCCTTTGCTTGACGAAGAATCGATATCATATCCATAAGCGTAGTAACCTGTGTCTCCATCGATTCGATCTGCCAATCAAGTGTTTTATCAACTGATATTTCTTCAGATATCATTTTGCTTATTTCATCAATTCCGAAATCCAGATAACGCAGGTTTGTAATCATTTCAAGGCGCCATATATCTTCAGCTGTGTACAATCGATGTCCACCCTCAGTATAACTTGTAGGTTTCAGCAATCCAATTTCGTCATAGTAACGGACTGTCTTTATCGTGGATCCTATCATTTTAGCTGTTTCACCTATTGAATATTTTTTTTCTTCCAAATGATTACACCTCCTGATTGGATCACTTATATCTAACAATGATAAATAAACAAAAGTCATTATGCTAGTAAAGAATTTATTTCTCTTATTTTACGATAAACGGGAAATAGATTAATCCTTAAAAGGTCGAATGACATAAATTGCAGGAATCAATAACAACTATTGCATTAGGAGAGATCGAGAGAAAGGACTTATCAGGCAAGTAATGCTGATTATGGCACTAATTGAGGAATTGGACTTGCCCACTGTGAAGTTTAGCTTCTTCATCAGCAACGTAACATAAGTGAACTATTAACTCGTTTTCTAGTAAAAAGGTAAATTGTTATAATAATCAAATTGTTGACTCAATTCGAAAATGCAGATAATATACTGTTTATTGATAAAAATACATAAAAATGAAATTTATTTTCTTTTTTTGAAAGTGGAGTGGTTATTATGGCGAATTTTTTACGGAAGAAGTCAATCGAGCAAGCCAATAAAATAACTGAAGTCGAACGTTTTAAACTTAAGCGTGAACTAGGGTCGTTGCAATTATTGCTGTATGTACTAGGGGCTACAATAGGAGCTGGCATTTTTGTACTGCCAGGAACTACAGCTGCTCTACATGCGGGTCCTGGTGTCGTTGTTTCATTCTTAATAGGGGGTCTTGTAACAATAGCAGTTGGATTAGCCTATGTCGAATTCGCAGCGATGGCCCCTGTTGCCGGGAGTGCTTACACCTATTCTTATATTGCGTTAGGTGAAATGATTGCTTGGATAATCGGTTGGGATTTATTATTAGAATTTATCGTTATTTCTAGTACAGTCGCAGTTGGCTGGAGTGGCTACGTCAATTCGTTTTTACAATCTGTGGGAATTCACTTGCCAGAAGTTTTAACAAAGGATATTGCTCATGGTGGGATTGTGAATCTACCTGCTGTGGCTGGTTGGCTTATTGTAGCTTGGATTTCAATGAGTGGAATTAAAAATGTGGGCCGATCAAATATGTTATTTACAGCTGCTAAGGTTGGCGCGATTATTTTATTCCTTGCTATAGGGGCTTTTCACGTTAACCCTATAAACTGGACACCGTTTACACCATTTGGCTGGTCAGGTGTAATGGCGGGAGCGGCACTAGTGTTCTTTGCCTTTACCGGATTTGATGGTGTAACAACAGTTCTTGAGGAAGTAAAAAATCCACAAAAAACAATACCAAAAGCTTTAATTGGTGGTCTAAGTATACTAACGCTTATTTATGCAATTGTTGCACTAGTATTAACAGGTATTGTACCATCCCCTGAGTTGGATGTTCCAAATCCTACTGTATATGCACTAGAATCTGTTGGGATTCAATGGGGAGGTGCTATCATTGCAGTATCAGTTATTTTTGGATTGCTTGCTACGATGATTGCAAATACAACAAGTGCGACACGCGTGCTGTTTGCAATGAGCCGAGATGGACTTCTACCAGAACGTATTGCACAAACAAATAAAAAAACAGGAGTACCTGTATTATCAACTTTAATTGTAGTTGTAACAGGCATTCTCTTATCAGGATTTTTATCGATCGGAGAATTAGCGGAATTTGCTAACATCGGCGGTTTAACTGCTTTTGCTTTAACAACAGTTAGTGTTGTTGTTCTTCGCTATACACGACCAAATCAACCACGTGTATTTAAAGTACCTGCGCTATGGCTTGTAGCAACTGTAGGTGTTGGAGGATGTATTGTATTAATTTTTAGTCTGCCGCTATTTACTATCGTGCGCTTTTTGATTTGGTTAGCGATAGGTTTAGTTATTTATATAGGCTATGGATACAAGCATGCTAAAATAAGCTCTAAAAATGAAGATCTATAAATATGATGAACACCTCTTTAGCTCTAAAGAGGTGTTTTTATAACTAAATTAAATCAGAGCTGGACGCACATCCTTGTAAAGATTGACATATTATAAGTTTAAATTCCCTTACATATCCAGGATTCAAATTCAAACATGAAAGGTGATTGCCAAGAAAGTCGTTTATTATTAGCTTTTTTGTGCCGTATTTATTTCCCCATCTAAAAAACATTATCTTCGTTAAATCTTGAAGTTTTCAAGATTCTTCACCTATTTCTGGTTCCAACTTCAGTTGAGTGAATGGCTCTTCGGCTTTCTCCATCCAATTTGTCCAGATACTCTAAGGTACTGTTAGTTCAAATTGATGTACATAAGGAGCAACTAGTGATGAATGTCCTTTAAGGTTTGTAACTTTCAAATACGCCATACTTTCTATTATTTTCAGTTTAAAATTTTTATAAGAATATCATACTGAAACTGAGGAGTAATGCCAAAATCTGCTCTTGATTACAAAAGTATTTTTGGATGAAAGCACATGGAACGGAGGGAGGCTTAGAGCCTGTGAAATGTGTACCCCTGGAAGTCATGTGAAAATTTTGGTGAAGAGCAGAAACAAAAGAAAAAAATTATAATTTTAATACTATTATAAAAGAACTTACATTGGATATGATGGTGTTCAAAGGGTTATAATAGACTAATAGAATTAAGGCTTATAACGCTGATACAGCTTTCAAAAATATTGTTATTAATTTGATAAGGCATACTATTCTTTTCGCTCCTTGGATGCATTAATTTATTATGAGACTTATAAAGCGCAAGTATTTAAGTCTTATTCTAAGTATTAATGGAAATAATAATCCAATGAAGGGGGCGTTTACATAAGAATGATACGTAATGTTTTACATCAATTTATTAATTGTTTTTGTTCATTTGATAGCGAAACCCAGGCAGTAAAGGCAGCAAAGCCGTTTTGTAGAAGGAGTGAATACATGAGTAATTTCTTTCGAAGCAATGGATTTAAACGTTTTTTAATCCTAGTTGGGATCGCTATTGCACTATATATGATGCGAAGTATGATCAATCTTATTCTTCTCACGTTCATTATTACTTACTTGATGAATCAACTTACCACGAAGACAACAAAAGAGGTTAGAAAGTACGTACGGATGGGCGAGAAGGCTGTGACAGTTACCCTCTATCTTTTACTTGTTGCAGGTATTGTTGCAATTATCTACAAGTATTTGCCTATCGTGACCCAACAAATTACACAGCTCTTTGATCTTATTGCTAGCTTTAGTCTCAATCCAAATGATAACGAGATTGCGAGGTATTTAGCTCCAACCTTTGACAAGATTGAACTGGGTAAATATTTAGAGCAGGGTGTAGACCTCACGCTAAAAAATCTTACGAATATTGGTAAAATCATTCTGCATATTTTCATCGCATTAATTTTGAGCTTGTTTATTTTACTTGAGAAGAAACGTATTATAGAATTTACAGCAAAATTTAAAGATAGTAAAATGAGCCATCTCTACGATGAACTACATTATTTCTCAAAGATATTTATTCGTTCTTTCGGTAAAGTTATTGAGGCGCAGTTCATTATTGCCGCTGTTAACTGTGGTTTATCTGTTATTGCATTATACATTATGGGCTTCCCGCATTTAATTGCGCTAGGAATTATGCTCTTTATACTGGGATTGGTGCCAGTTGCAGGGGTCATCATGTCCTTGATTCCTCTAACTATAATCGCATACAGTATCGGTGGTCCTATGTACATTGTCTATATTTTGATGATTGTTATGGTACTACATGCATTGGAGGCATACTTCTTAAATCCAAAGCTGATGTCTGCCAAGACGAATCTTCCAATTTTCTATACATTCATCGTCATTCTCTTCTCAGAGCATTTTCTTGGTGTATGGGGATTAATTATTGGTATTCCATTATTCATGTTCCTTCTGGATATTCTAGGAGTTACATCCTCAGAGGATGAACTGGAACAGGCGATGGAAATACAAGAGGATAAAAAAATTGAATAAAGTTTTCGTTCAAAAAGGAATCAAGTGTGTATGATTCCTTTTTATTTTTGTTTATAGAAAATATTTACATATGCTAAGATGAACTATGAATGTGTTGACAAGTTAGGGGGGAGAGAAGTGAGTAAATCATTAAGTTGCTAGATACGAAAGCAGCCCATGCAAAGCCTAATTTTGATATGGCAATACTTTGTATGGGGTGAATTCCAATATTTGCCTTGAAGTATTTCTTATAAAATTAGCTTTGCTACCTTGTTTTATTAATTTCAAAATAAAAATGAGGGGTTGGAATAAATGGCTTATAAGAAGGCTTCAGTTATCTTACCAAAAGAGCTTTTATTAGAAATCCAAAAATATGTTCAAGGTGAAACGATTTATATTCCTTAAATAGAAAACACTTATTTAGAGTGGGGTGCTCGTTCAGGCACAAAGAAATATATTGAGGACAGGAATAAGTCTATAAAAGAAGCGTTTACGAATGAAGCTTCAATTGAACAATTATCTACGGAGTATCATTTAGCGGTAGAAACGATTAAAAAAATTGTATATACGAAGTAATTTTTAAAGCACTAGCAGTGGATATGTTAGTGCTTTTCATATGTCTAAAACGTTTCTAAATTAAACTAGGCATATTCTTTCTACTACAAATCTTGTTCAATAGTTAAAGGGAGGGGTTTTTTATGATTGCAGGGCAAGGTGTATTTTTAAGACCAATTACAGAAAAAGATGTTGATAGTATCTACAAGTGCTTTCAAGATGAAGAAATTATGTATATGACAGGTACACGTAACATTTTAACGAAGGATCAGATTAGAGAGGCTTTGATTCGATTTAGCGAAGATTCCACACGCCATGATTTTGCTATTTGTTTAGTAGAAAATAGCCAAATTATCGGTGATTTAACCATTATGGAAATAGACTTAGACAATAAAAAAGCAATATTTCGCATAGCTTTACATAGTATAGAAGATTGCGGCAAGGGATATGGGGCAGAGGCAGTTCAGCTTGTTCAAAAATTTACGTTCGAGGAGCTTCAGCTTAATCGCCTAGAGTTACAAGTTTTCTCTCATAATATTCGGGGAATCAAATCGTACGAAAAGGTAGGCTTCAAAAAGGAAGGAACTTTAAGGCAATCCTTATATATGAACGGTAAGTATTTTGATGAAATAATTATGAGTATTCTCCGTGATGAATATATGCAATTAAAAAAGAGCCATTAGTATAGCTAACCCCCTCTCGATTATTGTATTGAAAGGGGGTTAACTTTATTTATATTGCTTTATTTTAAGGAACTTGCTTCTGAGAAAATAGTATGTGTTTTTTTCTTCATAAATATAAAAATTAATAATGCGGTAATACCTTCAGCGACGGGGAATGTCCACCAAATAGCTTGTGGGCCAAGTAATTTAGGCAATAGTACGAGAGCAGGGATAAATAATATAATACTGCGAAGTAACATTATGGTTGTTGCAAGACGAATTCTTTCAATAGATTGGAAGAATTCCGCAAAGACCATGTTCACTCCAAGGAATACATATCCAATTGCAAAGTGTACAAAGCCTTGAGCTGCCATATTACGAATTTCAAACGTACTATCACCGAATAATGCTATTAGCTGAGAAGGGAATAATGTAGCAATTATGACAGTAGTTAAACCTAGAATAAATGCAGTGGCTATACCGATTTTCAATAACGCTGTTAATCTCTCAATTAATCTCGCACCGTGGTGATAACTAACGAGAGGCTGTAGGGCCATGCCGATACCAAGGAATACAGTTAATAGTACGGTATGAATATAGTTAATCATCGCGTAGGCGGTTACTCCATCTGAGCCCAAATAGTGTAAAAATGTCACATTATATAAAATAACCATAACAGCGACGGAGGCCTCAACAATAAAGCTTGGTAGCCCAATAGCAAAAATTTTCTTTAGATCAGATAGGTTGATAAAATTACGCACAAATTTTAATTCGGATTGCTTTCGGAAGAAATGTAGGCAAAGCACCGACATACCGATTATTGTGGAAAGTGCTGTAGCCAGGGCACAGCCAGTTACGCCGTAGTGGAGCACGAAAATAAAGATGTAGTTTAAAATAATGTTTAACACAGATGTAGTGATTAAACCCATCATCGCAAGCTTTGGATTGCCATCATTTCGAATGAAAATGCTTAGTAAGTTTTCAATTGTGTAGAACACACCGAAAATCAAAATAACATGTAAGTAGTCTTGTACATAAGGAAAGGTAGCATCACTTGCGCCGAATATATAGGAGATTTCCTTTAAATTGAATAAAAGTATTAGAATCAGCGTCATAACGACAACGACCATTGCTGTAAATGCTAATGTAAAGAGCTGGTTCGCTCTTTTTTTATTGCCCTCACCGAGAGAAATTGAAAATAGTGTTGCCCCACCCATACCAATCCAAAGGGAAATAGAGAGTAAAATCGAGAATATGGGTACAGCGATATTTACTCCAGCTAAAGCGGTTGGCCCCACTCCGTGACTAACGAAAATACCATCCACTAAAATATTGACTGACATCAGCAACATACCAATCATAGCTGGAAATAAGTATGATAAAAACAAGGGCTTCAGTGGTCTTGTTTCAATTGGATTAATGGTAGTCATGAGCATGTACCTCCTTTACCATCACCTTTTCGCCTTTGTCATCTAGCTCACCGTTAAAGACGAACCCAAACTTTTTATATAGCTGAATAGCTACTATATTATTGTCATAAACGCTTAAATATATATTTTGACAGCTGTATTTAGCTACTAAATAATTTATTAGCTGCTGTAAAAAGTATTTTCCCAATCCTTTGTTCTGATAACGCTCATCAATGAAATAGCGATCCAACCAAACACGTTTTGTATTGTCCTTATGTGGGAACACACCATACATAGCGAAGCCGACTGCAATATCTCCTCTATACAATCCAACAGGAATAAAGCGTTCGTCTATTTCTGCTTCCGCTAAACATTGCTTTGTACTTTCAATAAAATCTTGCTGATGATCAGCAATACGTAATGCTAATACTTTCTCTTTGTTTAAAGCCGTAATGTCACGAATTTCCGTGAACATAATGTCAAAACCTTTCTATTTTTAATTTCTTTCAGCCGGTCCCGGACGCATTGTTTATCTGTGCGACAGCAACAAATGTTTTCTGTAGCGACAGCTACAATTATGTCGTGGCATAATTGATTGTGAATAGCTACAATCTAATGTATATAGTAACTATATGGTCAAGGAGGGAAACTTAAAAATGTTTAATAAAAATGTAAAATATTTTACAACTGGTGAGTTCGCCAAAATTTGTAAAGTCAATAAACAAACGCTAATTTATTACGATCAAATCGGTTTATTATCCCCAATTATGAAGGATAGTAAAGACTACCGTTATTATTCCATTGCACAATATGAATTTTTTAGTGTGATTGAGCTATTAAAGGCGGTTGGTATGTCTTTAAAGGATATTCAAAAATATATGGCAGAAAAATCACCTGAAAATTTCTTAGAATTAATGTATCAGCAAAAGGAAATTGTAGCGAAAAAACGTCGAGAGCTGGAGATGATTGAAAGCATTATTGATGTAAAAATCGATTTAACAGAGGAAGCCTTACACATTGATTTTGATAGTATTACGGTTGAGCATCTGCCAGTGGCCACATTGTATTTAAGTAAAAATATCGAGGATTCGACGGAAGAACAGTTTACGAAGGCTATTTCAGATTTTATTGATGAATTAGATCGCTCTCAATTAGACACAGGTTATCCCATAGGAGGGATTACAAGAAGAGAGCAAGT
The DNA here is from genome assembly GCF_044763105.1 of Lysinibacillus sp. NPDC096212. Taxonomy (NCBI): domain Bacteria; kingdom Bacillati; phylum Bacillota; class Bacilli; order Caryophanales; family Bacillaceae; genus Lysinibacillus; species Lysinibacillus sp. NPDC096212. Next base: position 18,205 of record NZ_JBIWFQ010000035.1, read on the forward strand.
ATTAGCCGGCAACTATGATAATTATAGTCATTTGTATATAGAGCAACCACACCCACGAGAAGGTCATCCTTATTTCGAGGCGATTGAAGGAGATTTTATTGTTGGATACCATGTAGGAGATTCTACTACACTTGGTGAAACTTACGAGCGATTATTTAAGGTTATGCAGGAAAAAGGTTTTGAACTAGGGCAGTACGTATTTGAAGAATATATTTATGATGCTGTTATTAGAAATCGTGAAGAGGATTATGTAACGAAAATTATGATAGAAATTAAAAAAGGTTGTTGATAAGTTAACTATCAACAACCCGGCTTTCCAATATGCTTTAGTGCAACGTTAAGTTTATATCAGGATGTTCCTTCTGAATTTCTTCTAATTTATTGTCATTGATTCCTTTTAAATTTTTATTAAAAAAGCCTACTGACAATTCATTAATCAGTTTAAAAATAGCATTCACATCTGCGCCAGATTCATTAATAATTGGTGAAACTGCTGCTAAATCTGTAAAACTTCCATGATTTGTTTTTGGAATAATAGCTGTGTAAACACCAGGCTTTTCAATCGTTTTATTTCTTAAATAGGATTCTACAAACAATTCATCTCGATTACCTGGTTGTTGGCTATATGCTTCTTTCATAAAATTAATGGATGCCTCCGCATTCAAAAGCATAAACGGCTTTTCTGGGCCATTTGTTGGCATAGCGTCACCATATAAACCACCATCCATATCAATTGCCGCTTTAATGCGATCATCTTTTACAAGCATTTGTGCAGAAGTCGCACCACCAAAAGAGTGGCCGAGCATACCAATATTGTCATAATCAATTAACGCTGCAATTGCTTTAAAATTCTTATCAAAATCACCTTTAATGACCTCATCTAAAACAAATGATGTATCCTGTTCCCAAAGCTTGATACGACCACTCAGGAAGGTAATTGTATTTTCAATTGGTGTAAAATCCACACGATCTCCATCTGGAAATACAGTTGTTGTCGCATCACCTGTAAAGTTTAGAGCGACAACTACATAGCCATGGCTTGCTAACTCCTCTAGTTGGAAGGTGTTTTGGCGACTATATAAACTCATTCCATGGGCAAAGAATAGAAGCGGGAATTTGCCTTTTGCCTTTATCGGCGTCGCATCTTTATAAGAATGGGTTTCCGTCAATCCTAAATGTGTTGTAGCGATATACGGAAAACTTTGTGTGATTGCTAATTGTTGTGTTAAGGCCTCTATATGTTCAAAGTAAGGAGAGAGCTGTCCAGTCCCTTTTTCAGCAGGATAATAGACTTGTATCATTAATTCTCGATTTACCTGATGATTAGGTACGACAAATTCTTTACGATTCTTATCGATGAGGTGAAATTCCTGGGTTCCTACTGAATATTCACCTGTAGGTTCAGAAAAAGATATGATTGGAAAAAGCTTTGGTAAGGTGAACATTCCAAATGCTGCTGCAGCAATACCTACAAGTTTAAAAATCTTCATACTTAATTTTTTTGAAACAATCGTGCTTTTAGGCTTTACAAAAACCTGCAGTGTCAATACTAATGAAACAATATAAGCAGGGATTATACGCCAGTTAGCGCCAATTGAAATAATTGTAGCTAATAGTAATATATAGTTGGCAACTAACATAAAAACATTAATTTTAGTTATCCCACGCTGTCTAAAAGTCAGTAAAATGCTTGATAATAATAAAACAATCGTAAATATAACTTCTAAGGTTTTCATATTACATCTCCTTTTACATACATGCGAATGTATGTAATTGTTCGGTGGTGTAGAATTACAAGCAGTCGATACATACATACAAATGTATGTATGTGACTAAAATAATAAACTACATAAAGTAGTCTACTATTCGTGAACTTTATCAAATAAAGCTAAAAAAACGTTCTTCAATTCATCATTTACCAGTGGCATTCCAATCCCTTCGAACAGTAAACTAATATGTTCGATTTTTTGAATAAACTCAGCTCGGCTTACACGAAATATTTCTGGATTCATCCAAATGTCAAAAAGCATTGTGAAGGTCTCAGCTGCTTGCTTCGGAAAAGCAATTTGTAGTGATCCGTCTCGATTTCCTTCTTCAATAATTTTTTGAATGCCTGGCGCAACAACCAGTATTCCTTCTGTGATGCGACTATAAACAAACTCAGCAGAATTCATTTTTAAAGGGATGGTGGATAGGTTTTCTTCTTTGACACTTTGAGAAATTGAAAAAGAAATTCCTTGCCTTAAACGTTCTAAAGCATTTAAGTTTTCTAAATCGGATATTTCATTAAAATAATTATTTGCCATCAGCATTTCTTTTGTAATGGCATCAATAACATCAGCACGTGTTTTAAAATGATGATAGAAAGCTCCTCGAGTGATATCTCCCACATCATCTACAATCTCTTGAATTGTTACATTGTCCCAACCATTTACAGTGAATAATTTAACAGCTGATTCAATAATTCTTTTTCTTGTAACTTCTGGATATTTATTTCTGGCCATAAAATATCTCCTTATAGATACATTCGAATGTATTTATAATAATAGAGTGAGACATTTTAATTGTCAACAACATACTATTTAATTCAAAGCAGTTAGAAAAGAACTAAAAAATAGCAAACTAGAAAAACTAGTTTGCTATTTTTATATTCTTATTTTATATAATGTGGTTTACTTACTTTATCAATCAGCAGAAGGCCATCATATTGATCTCGTGGAACAAGACTTTCTTGAATCATTCCCCAGCTATACGATAAACGTGGCTCAAACATCCATGAGTTTCCTCGCTCATTTTGACGGTTTCGCATGTCGATAAATGTGTATGGTTTATTTGAAGATGATAGAATATCCTCGATTGATCCTTTTACTGTCGGTAAAACGGCCATAGGTTCACCCATATTGTTTGCTGTTTCGCCACTAGTCATATAAAGACCAAGTACATAACTATATTTCTTATAGATATCTGGTAGACGTTCACCCATCAATTTTACCGGATAAGGAGAACCCATTACTTCGGATTGTGCTTTACGAATATGGTCATTATGCGCCCAGACGATAAATTTTTCAGTTGGATAAATCTCCTCTGCTAACCAAAGAAGGTTTTCCATCATTGATTGGTCACGCCATTCCATTGTCTTTAAAAAAGAATCATATTTATTTTGTTCTAAATCAATATTTGATTGAATTGATAGTTCTACATAGTCGTCTGCTAAACGGATACGGTCAGCTAAAGTACGTTCCATAAGCTTTACAATATGAGGCTCGCTCGGATAAGCTGCTTTTAACTCTTTTTCTTTTAGCTGAACTTGAGATTTTACTTGTTTATACACTTCGATAATGCTTGGTTTCGCCTTTTGGTAGCCTTTTAGATCCGTACCAAAGCTCCAGTCTACAAGTTGCTTCTCTACTTCACTGAACTGTTTAGCAAGCTGACTATTTTGCAGCCACTCACCATTCGTGAACGCACCTTGCTGTTGAATATCAAAGCCTGCTAATTTCAAAGGTTTATCGGTATTCTGTGTTTTTTTAGCATACTCAAATAACGGCAGTGTTTCTTTTGACCACCATACACCAAAAATAGCATCCTTCATCGTTTGTTGCGCTGTTTGTTTATCAATTTGTCCTTGCGCATTCATGGCATTCCCCATACCGCTTTCAAAGGCTAGGACATTGTAGCCCATTTCTTGGTGTAAAAATTGAATTAAACGTGTTTTCGCTAGGCTAAATTCTGCTGCGCCATGTGAACTTTCCCCTAAAAAAACGATGCGCTTATCATGCAATAAAGGCTTTAACATCTCTAAATCTTCAAATTTAGTGGATGGAATGTTTTGTTGACTAATTGCTTCAGGTTGAATAGATGTTAAGCCGTAAGCATGATCGTTTGTCCACTTTTTCCAATCTTGAAGTGTTTCATTGGATGTGCGGGCTTGCTTTACTTCTAAATTGTTCTCCAAAGCTACACGTTCTTCTATCGCTGGAACTGCTGCCGATGCATTTGATACTCCGCTGAACGCTGTAAAGCTTGCTAACGCAATACTTAATGATAATAAAACCTTACGATTCTTACCTTTTGTCACTTTCTATCAGTCCTTCGCTATATGTTAAGGTCAATTATAGATAGTGAAGTTTAAAGTAAAAGGGGAGTTTGTTTAAATTTTGTTTAAATTTGGTTGGGTGTCATTATTTTGGGTTATTCGAGCGGAGGCAGATAAAAAAACATCTCCATAGCGTATGTACACTGTAGAGATGTTAACTATTTTATTTATAGTGATACGTGCTAGCTCTCGGATTATTCCGCTGTATTTGATTGAACCATGCACGATCCTTTTCCTCTTGTTTTAAAGTGTTAACGATGGTTGATGAGCAACTAACACAGATTTTTGCCTGAGTAACTTGTCCGCAGCGCTCACAGGGTGCGCCTAAATTAGGGAAAATCGATTTTTTAAATTTTCCTGTTTTTACCCATTTATAGAGTAGCTCAGATGAAACCCCAGTTAATGTAACTACCTCATCGTTCGTTAAATAGCGATTATTTTTTCTCAGTAAAAAATGATGTAGTTCTGAAAAAATATCTTCTTCTCTCACATCAATCCTTTTATTAAATAGCTGCATGTTGATTATTCTCCTCGTTTACTTCAATTGATGACTTCTCCTATATGGTCATTTACATTGTTAGGTTGCTCATCATATTTATAATTTTCCCAGCGATTTCGTGCTAGTTTTCGATATTTATTGGAGACATTTCGATCTGCTATTAGTCGAGAGAATCCTTTTTTCGCTTCAGCAATATCTCCGAGTCGAAGGCTTAATTCTGCATGTAAAAATTGAATTCTCTCTCCGCCCTCTTGATTGGATGCAAAAGATTTGCTGTAAAAGTCCCTTGCAGCAAAGAGGTAGCGCAATTCTGATTCATGATCATTTTTTAAGCGATATAGCCAGGCTATTTTTAGTGCGAAATTAGCCATAAGAAGTGACTCTTCCATTGATGCCCTTGATACAAGATAAGCTAATTTAAGGCTTACAATGGCATCATCGATTGTACGTTCCTTGCACATATCCATTGGTTTTTGAAGCGCTTTTATGTATAGCTCATCAATAAGAAGCATGAAAGGCCCATATGTTCTTGTCATAGATTTGTGGTAAGCATAGCCACAATGTGGACAGACGGCAACTTCATACAATAACGGGTTTAAACCTTCGTAAACGGGCATGAAGTCTGTTTGTTCTTCGATAATTTTATATCGATTAGGGCGTACTTTATATGTGGTAAAATGCTTCTTGCAAAACTTGCAATCCACACTACTTTCATAGTAGTAAATGTTAAATGCCATAAGAATCAACTCCTTTACATAAAAAACGATTATTATTTCTTTTGTTCTATTTATACGATGGACAGTATCGTTCAATGTGTTTAATTTAGTTACCTTTATATTAACAATTCTATGTTCTTTGGTATACTCCTTTAGAATTATTAAAATAAAAATGTTCATTATTTTCTTAGTTATTTGGAATTTCAATATGTACCCGTAATAGTATTTATCGGTGTAGTTAAAGCAAGTTATACATTCGTTTTAGTTTGTCAAATAACGTACAAATTTAAATAATTATTGATGTTTTTATTATAAAGTTGAATGTGTAGGCGATAATGCCTATTTCGTGATTTTGGTATAAAGATGTTTCTTAATGTAAAATTACAAGTATATTGATTGGGGAAATATAGGATTATTATTAAGCAACAAAGGGGAGTCACTCAACACTCGCCTGTAGTGGAAAATGACATTTATATCAGGGTGATCGGAGTAGGGCTGAGCGACTTCTTGGAGATCATCGTCACAGGTGTTACCCGAAGTGGGCCATGTTATGGTGAGGTTCCTCTAAATGATATACCTAATAAAATTGTGTAAAACGATAAGGAGCGAACGATGGATTATAAAATTGTATTTTTTGACGTAGATGGAACGCTTGTTAATTATGAAGATGGTCGTATTGAAGAAAGTACAAGAACCGCTATTAAGCAATTAAAAAACAAAGGAATTCATATTGTTGCTGCTACAGGAAGACCCTTGTCAATGTGCCAAGATTTAAGAAACATAGGCATAGAAACGTTTATTACAGCTAATGGTGCCCATGTTAAGTATCAAGATCGAGTAATACATAAAATGCCTATTGCAAAGGAAATTGTCCACGCAGTTAAGGCTTTTGCTGAAGACAATAAACAAAGTCTATCATTTTTTACAGAACAATTATCGATGAATAACGTCCAAGAAGAAAAGACATTAAAAGCTATGCAAGAAACATTATCTTTGCTAGAGTTTCCTGATATTAATGAAGATATTTTAACGCAAGAGGTTTACTTAATGTGTTTATATGGCGATGAGGATATTGAGAAAAAGTATACTTCAAAATTCCCTCATTTATTATTTAAAAGGTGGCACCCGTATATTACAAATGTTTTGCAACATGATGTTTCTAAATCTATTGCTGTCCATGCTGTACTAGATTATTTCGACTTGAGTCCTGGGGAAGCACTTGCTTTTGGTGATGGAGATAATGATATTGACATGCTGGAGCAGGTTGGCTTTGGTATTGCAATGGGCAATGGTAGTGAAGCATTAAAAAATGTCGCTAATTATGTAACGAAGAAATCAACTGAGGATGGTATTGATTATGCTCTTCGGGAGCTACAAATAATTTAATAGAGTAGTAGCCGAGAAATGAGATTTATAGCATGAATCGACCACTATACAACATTGGAGAAAGTTTTTAAAAAGAAATAATTTTTCCATCTATACAATCTACAGGCAGTGATAATAAATCCTGGAGAAAATTGTATTAAAGTCATAATACTCATAATATTGTTTGCTTTGAGTTATTATAAAGCTATCTGTAAAAAGAAATTCATTATGCTTTAGGTGGGAAGGATTTATGGCGCATCACGTGCAATCTCTAATAGAACATTACGGGTATTTTGGCATCATTCTTATCCTAGTTGGCGGGATTGTTGGGCTGCCACTTCCCGATGAGATATTTTTAACATATGTAGGATATAGCGTATATAAAGAAACCCTCGCACATATTCCAGCTTTAATCAGCGCTATGGTAGGTGCGGCAGGGGGAATTACTCTGAGCTACTATATAGGCTATAGATTTGGGCTACCGTTATTGCAAAAATACGGTCCAAAAATCCACATTACTGAACAGAAAATTGACTTTACTAGAAAATTATTTGCAAAAATAGGGCCGGGATTATTATTAATAGGATATTTTATTCCTGGTGTGCGTCATCTTACAGCATATATTGCGGCTATCAATAATTATCCTTATAAAAAATTTGCTTTCTTTGCCTATACGGGAGCAGTTATTTGGACATTTACTTTTATTACCTTAGGAAAGGTACTTGGGGAGAACTGGCGTTATGTTGGGGTATATTTATCCCGCTACAGTATTTATCTTATAGTATTGTTCCTAATACTAATGTTAATCGTTTATTTTATTTTCAAAAAAAGGAATTCGCCAAAGTAAAAAAGGTCTGATTCAATACCTACTCAGGTTGTGAATCAGACCTTTTTATCTTTTAAGGCAATATTGCAAATGAACGCACAGGGAATCCAGAGGCTTTCTCAGGCTTTGGTACAATATTGAAAATAGCAGCACCTTTTGGAGGGAGCTTATCCAAATTTGTCATGAGCTCAATTTGGTAAGTATCTTGCTCAAGCACAAAATATTCGCCATCTAGCTTACCATTTTTACGAAAATCTGTTGCTGAATCCGTATCAAAGGTTTCGTGGCCAATAGCACTTACTTTTCGTTCGCCGAATAAAAATTGTAACGCTTCTAATCCCCAGCCAGGAATATGATTATTGCCATCAGCGTCTTTGTTGCTGAAAGATTCTTTATCTGGCCAACGTTTACTCCAATCGGTACGCAACGCAACAAAGGTACCTGTTTCAATTTCCCCATTTTCAGCTTCAAAGTCAAGAATATCTTGAACACTTAACGTGAAGTCGTTATTTACTTCGGCTTCTTTTGATTTATCAATAACGATTAGTGGTAGCACTAGTTCTTTTAGCTCCAATTCCTCTAAATAGCGTGTATCTCGCACAAAATGGATAGGTGGATCGATATGTGTTCCGTATTGCCCAGGGAAAGTGAATTGCTGCGCAAAGAAGCCATCATCATGGGAAAATAATGTTTCAAATTTTGCATCATCAAACATAAAGAAGTGGGGCGAATTAGGACCAAATGTATGTGTTAAATCCACCCATTCTTTCGATTTCAATAGTTGAATTGCTTGTAAAAGTTCGTTTGCCATAATATCTTCCTGCTTTCTTTTAATTATTTTTGGATGTAACAATAAAAAAGAGCCCTCCTTGTAGAAAGAGGACTCTTGTGCAAAGCAACTAAAGTAAGTCTTCTCATCTTCAAGGCTAAATTTCGCCAATTGGAATTAGCACCATACCTATAGGCTGGTTGCTGAGACTTCATAGGGCCAATCCCTCCGTCTCTCTTGATAAGAAAAAACAATATAAGAATTTTCAGAAATAAAGATTACAAACACTTTAGCATATTTATTTATAGTTTACAAGTTCAATAGGGATACAAGGTTAAAATTCATAAAGATGCTAAAGGCAAAAAAAGTGGCCCTCTTCAAAGGGCCAACTCTTCACCAATTCAAAATTAATGTTAGCTTACAACAGCCTTGATCAGTAAATGTTATTCGAAATCCATCTGGTGTATAGTTCGTTTCGAATTTTAAAGTAATGCCTGTTGACGTGATTAATTTTTCAACTTCTGTTTTATTTGATTGCTGTGCTGCGTTCATAAGATCATGTGCAAATGGCTCGGATTCATCAATTTTATCCGTAAGTATCTGTGCTTGCTTCATAATAGCTTTGATCCGTTTCGCAGAAGTCTTCAATCTATTTGTATTGACGGGTGGAAATGGACTTCTATTCGTTGGGTTTGTTGGCATTGCTAGCTGTCTAAAAGGTTGTTGAGTAGTTGGTTGATTGGCCATTGCCCATGCCCATGTTGGATAATAATTAGGATAGACAAAATACGGATAAGGATTGTAATACAACTAAATTCCTCCTATCCTATGCTGATACCATATATTATGTACAACAAAGGCTTTCGGTGTTTCCTGGGGGCATCCGATGAACCGCTTCACTCCAGGGTCTCGTCTGCCCAAGGAGTCACCCGTTGATAAAAACTGAAATTGTTCCGATAAATCTTCAAAGTTTGTTTCTATCAAAGAGTAACCATAGAAATGTAGTAGCTGCGGCAAGCATCACCATGCCGAATCCGTATATAGGTGTATGAGCTAATGATTGGTGGCGAACGATGATTCCTCCAATGTATGATCCTAGAAAAATACCAATGTTAAAGGCTGAAATATTTAATGCTGAAGCCATTGAAATAGCTGATGGTATATATTTTTCTGAAAGCTGAACGGCATAAAGCTGTAATCCCGGTACATTCATAAACATAAATAGCCCCATCATAAAGACCATTATTAATCCAACGATTGATGATTCTAAAAAGAAGTTGATGCCGAGTAGTGCTAATGCTAAGCCGATAAAGATAATAAAGATAGAACGTAATGGATTATTATTAGCAAAATGACCACCCAGTGTATTACCGATAGCAACACAGATACCGAATACAACTAAGATAATGACAATTGCTTGAGGTGAGTAGCCCATATATTGCTCTAATATAGGGGAAACATATGTGTATACTACAAACACGCCGCCGTATCCGATTGCTGTAATAAAGAGAATTAATAGCATTTGTATGTTCCCTAATACTTTCCCGATATCTCGAATAGATATTGGTTTACCTTTCGATAACTGACTCGGCACAAGCAGAGTATTACTAATTAACCCGATAATACCAATTAAAACAATGAAAATGAATGACATTCGCCAGTCAGTTACTTGTCCAATAAAAGTTCCTAGCGGGACGCCTGTGACAGTTGCTAATGTTAACCCTGTGAACATAAAAGCTATTGCACTTGCTCGTTTATTAGGTGCCACAACATCTGCAGCGATTACAGAGGCAATAGACATAAACACGCCATGTGCTAATGCTGAAATAACACGGCCGGCAAGTAGTAATGAGAATGAGGGTGCTAGAGCTGCAAGTAAATTCCCGATAATAAAAAGCACCATGACGAGCAGCAATACATTTTTACGACTAAGGCGCGATGTTAAGGCTGTTAAAAGCGGTGCACCAATAGTTACACCTAGTGCATATATGGATACGGTTAAACCCGCAGTACTTAACGTTATACCGAAATCTTCTGTAATTAATGGTAGAAGTCCGACGCTTATAAATTCTGTAGAGCCAATACCAAAAGCACTGATCGCAAGTGCGAGTAATGTTAGTTTAGCATTCGGCACTTTTGTATTTTTCATTCTATTAATATCTCCTTTGATTTTTTGTATAGTATATAGTAATATTCATACATGCCTAAAAGTTATATAGGGTACTTTTAGTTACTTTTGAATATTACAGGGGGTTTACAATGAAAAAAGTTTATAATATCGGTGTTGAAGCCACTCTTGAAGTCATTGGAGGCAAATGGAAACCTATTATTCTTTGTCATCTTAACCACCATGGTCAGATTCGTACGAATGAATTTCGCCGATTGATTCCAGGCATTTCGCAAAAAATGCTAACAAGCCAGTTGCGTGAATTGGAGCAGTCTGGATTAATTAATCGTAAGGTTTTCAATCAAGTACCGCCAAAAGTTGAATATTCATTAACACCTTATGGTCAAGAGATGGACCCTGTGCTGAACATCCTTTGCACTTGGGGTGAAAAACATATCGAAGTGCTACAAGAAAAAGGTGAAGATGTTCTGTTAATGCAACGGGATGAAGATATCGCAATAAAGCATACATCTTAAATAGATTGGAAAGAGACTGTCTAAAAAGTTTTCTATACTAAGAAAATAAGACAGTCTCTTTCACGTTTACATAGCTATCGTTTACATGACAAAATCAAACTCATCTGGGTTTGGTCCAACACGTTGATCTAGATTCATGGCGTTAATGATAGTCATCTCTTCATCAGTTAGTGAGAAATCAAAAATATCAGCGTTTTGAATCATACGTTCTTTGCGCACAGATTTTGGAATTGTGACGATACCATTTTGAATATCCCAGCGCAAGATAACTTGAGGGTTTGATTTCCCGTATTTTTCAGCTATTTTTGAAATAGTTTCATTTTCAAGAAGTCCACCTTGCATTAATGGTGCCCAAGCTTCCATTTGTATATTGTGCTCTTCGCAGAATGAACGTACCTCAGTTTGTTGTAATCGTGGATGTAATTCCACTTGGTTAATAACTGGTGTGATACGAGCTGTTTTCAGAAGGGCTTGTAAATGTGACACATGGAAATTACATACGCCAATAGCTTTAATTTTCCCTTGATCGTATAAATCTTCGAGTGCTCTCCAAGCTTCTGCAAATTTATTTTTACCTGGCCAATGAATAAGATATAGGTCTAAATAATCTAGCCCTAATTTTTCTAAGCTGTCTTCGTATGCTGCAATTGTCTCTTCATAGCTCAAGCCATCGTTCCATACTTTTGATGTAATAAATAAATCCTCACGTTTTAAACCAGTAGTTGCTAGTGCCTGACGAATACCTTCGCCAACCCCTGCTTCATTACCATAAATAGCGGCAGTATCGATACTACGGTAACCAACCTCGATCGCATTTTTTACCATTTCTGCTGTAACATCATTCGGTACTTGAAATACGCCTAGACCCATACCAGGCATTTGTAAGCCGTTATTTAATGTAATTTTATCTTGTAAATGATTAATCATTTTTCTGTCCTCCGATTTTCGTTTGTGCTTTGTTGCTTTCTTATTATGCTTCCATGCCATTGCAAAAAAAAGTACGCACTTTTTAGTTTCATAGAAACGTGGAGGTAACTTTTGTGAGATATCAATGGTTCGCTATAAGAAATTTTTATTAGTTTACGTGGTTCAGCCTTCTATATGCGTTACAATTAATGGCAGAAAATTGAATATTTGAAAATAGTTGGGGACTCATGGTAATAACAAAAAACTTGGCAAATCACTTAGAAAAGACCGAAATAAAGATGTTTGAATCAAGGCTGAATGCAATTAAGGAAATTCAGGACAATGCTATGAGAGTTGAGATTGGCCAATTTGATGGTGCCTATGCTTTCTCCATAAAAAATATCCCCGGTCCCTCTTACAATGTGGTAAAAGGTAATTGTTTTAGTTCAAAGAATGCCATAGATAAAATCCTTAACTTTTATAAGGAAAGAGAAATACCAGCTCGTTTTGATTTAGCGCCACAATACGCAAATGCTACTTCACTACAAAAATTACATAACGCCGGTCTTTTTCAGAGTGATCTTCATGCAACATTATATTGTGAGCTAAATGAAGGAGAGGGTAGGGAAAACAAAGAATTCTTCCATTAAAATAAGACAAATCGATGAAGCCGAATTTGATCGTTACGGAAATATCTATGTTGAAGGTTTTGGTATGCCAGCATTTTTAGCAGAAAGTGTCACAGCGAATAATAAAGTTTTGTATGACAAACCAGGTTGGTCGTTTTATATCGCTTCTTTTCAAGATGAGGATGTTGGTATCGGCTCCTTGTATATAAATGATGGGACAGCCATATTAGCTGCATCTGCCGTGAAACTAATTGCCCGTAATCAAGGGATTCACCAAGCATTCATACAGTTTCGTATCAACGAAGCTCTTCAACAAAATTGTAGTTTAATGATAGGTCACGCGAAATTTGCATCCATAAGCCAAAATAATATGGAGCACTGTGTGGGCTGAAAATGGCTTATACAAAGAGTATATGGACAGAGGCAACATGAGTGGATTGCGGAAGTTAGAAGGGGATTTAACCCTTAGGAATATTACATTTTTTCGGATTCAGATAGGTCGCTGCCACCAACCTGGTATAAAAGTTTTTTATGCGAAATCAGTGATTGGTGATATGAAAATACCCGGCAATTATTATTACATATACATATTTGTTGTAAAAAGAGGTGTTAAAAAGACTACATACTTAGATCTAATTGAAGTTCTTCTAAATTTAGAGGATACAAATTAATACATTTGATGATAATTAATAACTTTTTAATAATTATTTTTTATTCTGTAAATAAGAGTATTTTAAAACGAAAATTTTGAAAAATTCCAATGTATGTATTTTAGGTAATTTGAAGATCATTTCAATTTGTTAATAAACGAATTGAGTAAGTATCCAAATCTGTATAAGAACATGATATTAATATGCTTTAGTTAAACATTTTGATGAGAGATTTCTCATTCTATCCAAAAAACATTGTGCTGTAATTTTATTAATAAAGGGTAATTACTCATTTAAAGTTTATGGTTAAAACCAATAATGCACTATAGAGGGAGGTAGTTTTTATGGAAAAAATCGCTTTAGTCATTTCTATGTGTGCCTTGTTAGGTACATTTGTTGTCTTTCTTTATGAATTTATAAAAAACGGTAAGTTGGTATTTGAGTCTAAAATAGTAAAAATTTTATTCGTCGTTTATGTTGTTTTCTTTTTTGTTTTTGTGATTGGCTATAACTCTAAATAAGCATTTCTAAATTAGGAATTTCATTGCGTAAGCCGATGATGAGTATTTGAGACACTACAAGTTCTTTTTGAATTGTTCAAGTGGCATACTGTTTGCTGTTGCTACGTGTAGAAAAAATCTATAATACGCTAATTTTTCGTAGGGTATTTATGGCACATTATGTGTTATTTAAAAATATTTAGAGGAGACATGTTTAAATGATTTCAATTATTGATTTAAATTTACAAACAAAAAAACAAATAATATTAGAAGATATTAATCTTAACTTCAAAGATGGGAAAATATACGGTTTGTTAGGTCCTAATGGCTCAGGGAAAACAACTTTATTTAAATCTATATTAGGTTTAACTAATTATGATGGGGAAATATTACACAACAATAGACCTATAAAAGATGCGCATATTGGTAAATTAATTGAATATCCCATGTTTTATAATAATTTAACCGTGTTAGAGAATTTGAAGCTTCATGGAGCATACACAAACCTTGAAAATATAGATTATAAGGAAATCCTTAATGGTTTTGACATTTATGAAGCTAAGGATAAAAAATATTCGGAAATATCTTTAGGGATGAAACAGCGATTAGGAATAGCTAGGGCCATTATGGGGGATCCTTCGGTTATTTTATTAGATGAACCTACAAATGGGTTAGATCCACTCGGTATTAAATCTGTTAGAAATTTGATTAAAAACTCTTTAAGAAAACCTACTAACTGTATATTAATTTCTAGTCATAATCTTACAGAAATCGAGTCAATTTCAGATGAATTAATATTTATAAAAAAAGGGAAAATTATTACAAAAATTAAGAACAATAATAATAAGCTATTCTATGTTGTTACTTTAAAAAATAAAGAGAGTCTTGCCAGCGATTTTTCGGAAAACCCATATGTTTCTAAATTGCATTTAGAATCAAACTTTAATAAATATATTTATAGTGGGGATGATGAAAAGTTGATTAAAGATGGTAATTATACTTTTGAAAAATACACATTAGAGGATTTATATGAGGAAATAATGTGTTCTTAAGAAGGAGCTTATTAAAATGAAAATATTATTTAAAAATGAGTTGTTAAAATTAAAAAGAGAAAAGTTTATTTGGTTTCTACTGGCATTAAATCTATTACCTATAGCGATGAATATAATTAATTATATTGTTAACAATAAAGATTCGAATATTAAAGATGTTTATTTTATTTTCTATAATCAATATTTTATGTTCTTCCCTATTATTGTTGGTACTTTAGTAAGTTCGGTATTTTATATAGAGTACAAAAATGGTACCTATCTAAACTGGATAACATATAACTTTTCGAAAAATAAACTTTTCTGGGCAAAAATTATTACGGCTTCGTTCTGTTTGTTTTTATTAGCAGCTTTAAATTATATATTATTATTGATCTATGGGACAGTTATTGATTGGGGGAAAGAAAGTTTAATTAAGAATATTGTTGATATCACAATTTCATATTTGATTATGACTTTTTCTTTAAGTGTGCCCATTTTACTTTTAAGCACAATTGTAATGGTCTGGTCTAGAAATATTGTTATATGTAGCATTATTTCTATCGTATTTTCACTATTCTCAATGATTCTAATTGCTGCACCCTTTGCTTATACTATTTTTTCAACATTCTCGTATAGGCTAGGTCTGTATATAATAGATAAAGATTACTATTTTGATAATACTATGTCTGCCACAATAGTGGGAAGTATAGCTTGGTGTAGTACCATTTTAATTTTATATTGTTTATATGTATTTTTTACTTCAAGAAAATTAATTATTGAAAAATAGAAAAAAGAGTAACATTCAAAAGATCAGAAAAGGATCTTTTGAATATGGGACTATAGAAGATAATATTCGCTTCTATAATAATAATGTTTCATCTTCGGATATTGTACATGCTGCAAAAATGGCATGCATCCATGAAGAAATCATTAAATTTCCAATGGGGTATAATACAGTGTTAGGAGACTATGGAGCAACAATATCGGGTGGACAAAGACAGAGATTATCAATTGCAAGAACCCTTGCCGCTAATCCTGAAATGTTATTAATAGATGAAGGCACAAGTAACCTAGATATTGATACTGAGGAAGCAGTAATTAAAAATTTATTTGCTACTAACAAAACAATACTATTTATTTCACATAGACATAAAAATATCGATGATGTAAATCATATAAACTTGATAATGGATTGTTGCAAAAAGAAAAAGAATTAAATATAGTCCTCGTAATATTATTTACTTGGACTATATTTTGGAGAGGGGAGATAAAAATGGATTGTGGAATGCTAAAACATCTAAACTTAGTAATTATTGAAGATAATGAAGATATTTGCGAATTTTTACAAGACTTCTTCTCTAATTACTTCAAAAGTGTCATTTGTTTTAAAGATGGAACATGTAACTTATCAATATTTAATGGTGTACATATTGTAATACTGGACATTATGTTACCATTCGAGGATGGATTTAGTTTATGTTCCAGGATAAAATTGCAAAATCCAGAATTGCCCATTATTTTCTTAACAGCTAAAAATAATATAGACGATAAAATAAAGGGAATAACCATGGCTGATGACTATCTGGTAAAGCCCTTTGACCCATTGGAATTACTAGCTAGAGTAAACTCTATAGCAAACAAAAAATATCATTCTATTATTGAAATTAAACATTTACTATTTAATATGCAAACCAAAAGATTACATAATAAACTTAATAATGAAGAGATATCATTAACTGATAAACAACTAAATCTATTTTTATATTTCATTCATAATAAAAATATTAACCTTTCAAAAGAACAAATTATGTCTTATTTGTGGGAAAATTATAGTACTTATGGAAATTTATCGGTGCATATAAAGCATTTAAGAGATAAAATTGAAATTGACCCTCAAAACCCAACTATTATAGAAACAATATATGGTTATGGTTATCGTTTAAATTATTAACCTTGATTGGAATGAGAAAAGGTGAGTTTTAGAAGAAAATATAAATTATTCTTATATTTATCCTTAATAAGTATGCCATTTTTGTTTTTAATATCAAATTACCTTTTTTACTTATTTTTCTTAATTAGTAATTTTTTCTCGAAGGGATATTCTATATTTAACTCTGGAGATGCATATCCATATATTATAATACTCTTTTTATGTATAGTTTTTTTATACGGTTATTTATCATCAAAAATAATTGATAAGCTAACAGATGATATTAATAATATTAGAGATGTGATTGATAACATTTACAGCAATTCTAAAATACCCGTTAAGCTTCCCGTTAAAGGGGAAGATGAAATATCAAAACTTAGTTTAGCAATAAATAGGCTACTAGATAGATTAATCTATAATCAATTAAAGATTGCTCAACAAGAAAAACTAAGAAAAGAATATATGAATCAATTATCTCACGATATTAGAACGCCTTTATCAGTAATAAAAACCCAACTGTATTATATTGAGAATGAAAAAAATCTTCCACAAGCCATCCAAAAAATTAATTATAATATTAACTATTTAACTAAATTAATTGATCATATGTATGATGAAACTTTTATAAAACAAGAAGATGTAGACATTCCTTTAATAGAAGAAAATATTCAAGAAATTATATTGGAATCACTAAAGAAATGGAATTATTTATTTAAGAAAGAAAACATAACAATTCATAACAATATTAAACATTTAATAGTTTGGAAAATCGATAAATTATGGTTTGAAAGAATTTTAGATAATATCTTCCAAAACATTGTAAATCATGCATCAGATAGCGATAAAATTATAATTAATTATGTATCTTCAAACGGGGAAGTACACGAATGTATATCTATTATAGATTTTGGATCAGGTTTTGATTTTGAACAGGAAATGCGTAAAAATGAGAATACAGGTCTCAAAATTATAAATAATGTTTCAGAAAAAATAGGTATTACCGTAAATTATACTTCTTCCAACAAAGGTACTCAAATACAGATGTTTAGAAAGTTAATTTAATCTATTATGAAGTTTCGCTCGCATAGGTTAACTAATGTTTATCAAGCATTAATATAGTTTCGTTTAAATGAGCCTCCAAACGAAACTGTAGTTTCATGATAGGTCACGCAAAATTTGCATCCATTAGCCAAAATAATATGGAGCGCTGTGGATTAAAGATGGCTTATACAAAGATTATATGGACAGGAGCAACATGAGAATTGCAAGAAGTTAGAAGGGGATTCAATGCTTAAGATAGAATAAGTAATTGAATCTTTTATAAAGGAGAGAGTAGGATGAATCGTTTAAATTTAATCACATTGGGTGTAAAAGATATGGTAGAGTCTCTTAAATTTTATCGAGAGGGTCTAGGGTTTGAAGTAATTGTTTATGGTGAAGAAACAAATCCGGATGTTATTTTCTTTAATAATGGAGGGACAAAAATCTCACTGTTTCCGATTGACCGTTTAGTAAAAGATATTAATGAAGCAAATCCACCTGCGATAGGAGATGGCTTTAACGGAATTACACTCGCTTATAATGGAAAATCTAAAGAAGAGGTAGATCAAGTATTTGATTTAGCTAAAAAGGCAGGAGCAAAAATCGTCAAGGAGCCAGAAACTGTATTCTGGGGAGGCTATAGTGGCTATTTTCAAGACCCAAACGGCTACTATTGGGAAGTTGCTTATGGGGACATGTGGCAGTTTGATGATAATGATATGTTGATTATTATTAATAATTAAAGATATAGACGTATTTGGGGGATCCAAATACGTTTTTTTATTGTTAGCTTGTTTTATCGATGGAATTAAAGCCTACGGACGTAATTATGCCGAGGCATAATTGATAGTTATCGCCCAACTTTTTAGTTTTATCGACATACCTAGCACTAGATATGATGTTCGAGCATTTATTAAATGAATCTCTCACTTTACAAACAACGATTGAGTACAAATCTATGAAATCGTATAATACAGAATAACATTATTTCTAAAATATAGCTTAGATTGGGAGGATTACTATTGTATCGCATATTGTACATAGAAGACGAAAAAGAGATTGGCCAATGGGTGACAAAGGATTTAACGGAAAGAGGATACGAGGTTACATGGCTTGAATCTGGTGAAGAAGTCGATCAGCACATAGCCTCTAAGGATATCGCTATATTGGATGTGATGCTACCAGGCTTAGATGGCTTTTCGATTGGCAAAAGAATTAAGCGGGAAAATAAAGAAATCCCGATTTTAATGCTGTCAGCACGAACTGCTGTAGAGGATAAAATAGAGGGTCTCAATTTTGCAGATGATTATTTGACAAAGCCATTTCACCCAGATGAACTTATAGCTCGGGTTGAGGTTTTACTAAGAAGATATCAAAAGAATGATGATGTGCTAGATCTTCAGCATCTAAAAATTTATACGAAAGATATGCGGATTATCAATAAGCAGACCGATGAAGAAATTCAATTAACAGGTAAGCAGTTCTATCTATTACAGTATTTTATTCGCCACTTAAATCAAATTTTAACGAAGGAACAGCTTTATGAAGGTGTTTGGGGTGAAAGTTACATAGAAGGTGATAAAACATTAATGGTGCATATTCGATACTTAAGAGAAAAAATAGAAGTAAATCCAGCCAAACCGACGATTATCGAAACCATTCGAGGCATTGGGTATAGGGTGAAGCTATGAAATTTTTCCGATCATTATTAGCAAAGTATATGTTGATTATTTTTTTAGCCATCTCTATTGTTCAATTATCATACTTTGCTAGTGCCGCTTTTATTTTTGGAATAGGAAAAACTGATTTTTCAAGTGAAGTTCTCAGAGAAAACGAAGTAGAGAAAAAATGGCATACGGAAGCTAAAAGTATAAAAAGTTTTACAGATGTAGCCGTTTCTCAACATTTTGAGGATTGGCAAAAGCAATATCCAAAATCTTCTATGTTTTGGGTAAACGAGGATGGAACTTTACTAACAAAAGTGAATGTGAAGGAACAGCTTCCATCGAAATGGACTCCAGCGTATACTACAAAATTTATTAAAGAGCGATATGGGGAAGATCCGTTTACAGTTATAGCTTTTTTAGGACAGGACGAATCAAATGGGTTTATCGTTTTTGAGATTCCAAGAGAAGTGTTTAATCCACCTCTTAAAAATGTTTATGAACAATATGGAGCATTCGTATTTTTCGGTGTTATTGCGATTATATTATTTTTCATTATAGTCTCCTTTTTATTTTTCAGAGGGATTCGAAGACGACTATTGCGTCTTCAGGAAGCGATGGAAATTCGTGATGTAGATGGCTTACCTATTGAAACGAAGGTCAAGAAGAAGGATGAAATTGGTCAGCTTGAACAAAGCTTTAATCGCATGGTGTGTGAGCTTAGGGAGAGTAAGAATCGTGAGCAGAAGGAAGAACAGTTAAGACGTGAATTGATTGCTAATTTATCACATGATTTACGAACACCATTAACGAAAATACGAGCACAATCATATTCAGTTAGTAAAGAGGTATTATCAGAGGATGGAAAACAAGCGATTAAGGCAATGGAAACGTCGATTGTTAATATTGACGCCTTAATAGAAAATTTAATGTCCTATACATTGCTGACGGCTAGTAAATATAAATTTGAGGCGAAAGAAATCAACGTTATACGTTTTGTACGTGAGCAAATGACGACATGGTATCCAGTGTTTGAAAAGGAAGGCTTTGAAATCGATATTGAGCTACATCCATTTGAGAAAAATGAATGGCAAATTGATCCGATTTGGCTTGGACGTATATTTGATAATTTGTTTCAAAATATATTACGTCATGCGAGTAGCGGGAAATATATTGGCGTCGAAACCGAATCGACGGAGCGCTATGATGCATTTATCATAAAGGATCACGGAAAAGGAATGAAAAATGAATCCAATGCGAAAGGTGCTGGTATCGGCTTATCGATTGTTGATATTATGGTGAAGGGCATGGATTTAGAGTGGGATATAGAGTCCAGCGAATCCGGCACAAAGATTAAAATTAAACACTACAAATAGAATATTTCGTGAAGCATGCTAAGGCATGCTTCATTTCAGTAATTGTTCAAACAGTATGCCAGCAAAGCTTATGGCATGCTGTTTTTTTATTCATAATGCATACAGACTCCTTGGGAAAGTAGAATGGAGTAAGGCAATCGGAATTGCTATCTTCTTTTTAATGCTCATCACAAGAGTAGGGATACCATTTGTTAAAACGTACGCCATGTAAATAAGTTGATTGGAGTGGAGGCTGGGTGACTCCTTGGGGATTAGCGATAGAGGAACGAAGGCTAAAACCATCACATCCTGTGATAACGCCTTCGTGACCAACATCGTGTTGGCCCGAGACCCTGCAGCGAAGCGAAGCGGCTCATCGGACGCCCCCAGGAAGCTTTGCTCTGTGCGAAAGCGAAGCGTCAGCAACAAATGTTTTATCTGCCCGAAAGCGAAGCGACAGCGGCAAAGCACCCAGTCGGAACGGAAATCAACCCACGTTATGATAAAGTATCTTTTTTAAACAAAATTTAAACTTGAGCCTTACCTGTTTTTAACCTTCATTTCTTATGATAATTACAGAGGTGAGGACAATGGAATATATCATACAAACAGAAAATTTATCAAAGAGCTTTGGTAAAGAGCAAGCTGTATCAAATATAAATTTAAAAATACGCAAAGGTGAAATATACGGATTTTTAGGACCGAATGGAGCGGGGAAAACTACGACGATTCGTATGCTTCTTGGATTAATGAAGCCAACTTCTGGGACCATTAAAATCTTCCAAAAAGATTTAACGAAGGAACGAATTAATATTTTAGCAAAGGTTGGTTCATTAGTAGAGAATCCTTCTTATTATCCACATTTGACGGCCTATGAAAATTTAGAAGCGTTAAGAAAAATTTTAGGTGTACCGAAGTCACGCATCGATGAAGTATTAGAAATTGTTCGTTTAAAGGATGCTGCAGATAAAAAAGTAAAAGGCTTTTCACTTGGAATGAAGCAACGTTTAGGTATTGCTGCATCTTTGTTACATAATCCTGAATTACTTATCTTAGACGAGCCAACGAATGGTCTTGATCCATCTGGTATTATTGAAATTCGTAATTTGATTAAACGACTTCCTGAAGAATATGGAATGACGATTATTATTTCAAGCCATCTATTATCTGAAATAGATCAAATGGCAACGCAAGTGGGCATTGTGACAAAGGGGAAAATGATTTTCCAAGATTCAATTGAAGCAATGCGTAGATTTGCTCAGCCAAAGGTAGTAATTAAAGTGAGCGATAGTGAAAAGGGCTGGCGTTCATTAGTGGCAAATGGCATTAAGGCAGAACATAAGGATGACCTCATTTTATTTGATGAATGTTCAGATGAAAAAGTAGCACATATTGTACAAATCCTTGTACAAGAAGGTATTTCGGTATATCGAGTAGAGGAAGAGAAACGATCTTTAGAGGAGATTTTCCTTCAAATGACAACAGGAGAGCAAGCGCTATGATAGGGAAACTGTTAACTTCTGACTTTTTGAAAATTAAACGCAAAGGATTATGGTTTTTAACAGCTTTAGGACCAATTGGTGTTGTTGCCATGCAAATGGTAAATTACGGCGTAAGGAAGGACTATTTGTTAGAGCAAAGCGAGGACGATTGGGGTTTCTATTTATTAAATGTTCATTCATTTACACCACTTGCTATCGTATTAGGGATTGCTATTTTAACTTCATTTATGGCGAGCATTGAAAATGAAACGAACGCTTGGAAGCAATTAATTGCACTACCGGTGTCTAAATTAACGGTGTATTTATCAAAGTTCACGGTTCTAGCGATTTTACTGTTCTTGTCTTCCACGATTTTAATGTTAATGACACTGGCTTACGGAATCTTTTTAGATTTAGGCGATAGCACACCCTATATGGAAATTGCTAAATTTGCTTACTATCCATACTTTGCAGCGTTGCCAATATTGGCACTGCAACTTTGGATTGCGAGTGTTTGTCATAATCAAGGGATCCCAATTACAGTAGGTATTTTCGGCGTGATTTTTGCTTATTCATCATTTGTATTGCCTGACTGGATGATTTGGAAATGGCCATCGTTAATGAATCAATGGGATGAGCCTGTTATTAATGTCATGCTTGGAGTAGGTATTGGTATTTTACTGTATATTATCGGAATGATAGATTTTGCTAGAAGGGATGTAAAGTAAATGTGGTCTATACTGAGCGCTGAATGGTTTAAATTGAGAAAATCAAAAATGGTGCCAATCATTTTAGCAGGACCGATAATCGGACTTTTTATCGGATTAACATCAAATATGGAATCTAATATGCAAGGTATTGATGTGAATCATTGGTACATTTCTTTGTTTTCAATGAATTTAACGTACGCATTATTGTTTCTACCTTTAATTGCAGGGGTATTTGCAAGTCTTATTTGTAGATATGAGCATCAATGTGGTGGTTGGAAACAGCTTCTAGCATTGCCGGTAACAAGAGGAAAAGTATTTGCTGCAAAATATGTGTTAATCATGATTCTTATGATGGCGATGCAATTATTATATTTATGTTCTATATTTGCTGTAGGCATGATAAAGGGCTATACAGATCCTTTCCCGATGGAGATTGTTTGGAAGAGCATTATCGGAGGATGGGTAGCGACATTGCCACTAGTGGCTTTGCAGTTGTGGATGTCTATCATGTTTAAAAGCTTCGCTGCTCCATTTGCTGTTAATGTAATTTTTACTTTACCTTCTATATTAGCAATCAATTCAAAAACTATCGGACCCTACTATCCATGGGCTCAACCATTCTCAATGATGTATGTAGGCGGCAATATGGATGATGTATTCTTCGTATCTTGGGATCAATTATTAACAGTTGTAGGAGGAGGGTTCGTACTGTTTTTCCTTGGAGGGTATTTATATTTCCAACGAAAAGCTGTATAAAGTGAAATGGGGATTTACTCATCCCCACTTAGTCTTCACCAATAGGGCGATAAGGGATAAACTTTTAAGGGAGAATTTTATAAATGGTATTTGTTAAAAAGAGCTTTTTATTAATTTCAGCATTATTTCTTTTGTTATCTCTAGCGGGATGTGGCAAGGGAGAAGCCGTTAAGGATGCTTCGAAATATACATCCGCGGTTGAAGATATCGATATTCCAAATTATGTGAAAGTAATTGGTTTTGGAGAAGCAACACATGGAAACGTTGAATTCCAAACATTAAAGAAGGATGTATTTCAGGCTTTAATTAACAATGAAAATGTTCGTGTTTTTGTATTAGAAGGAGATTTTGGTGGCGCTCAGCAAATTAATCAGTTTATTTTAAATGGTACTGGCACAGCTGAGGAAGCGGTAAAAGCTTTGGATTATGGTATCTATAAAACGGAGCAAATGATTGAGTTTGTTCAGTGGATGCATGATTATAACATGGCTGCAGATGAGAAAGATAAAATTTATTTTTACGGTAACGATATGCAACGCTATGATTATAGTAAAAAAGGGTTACTAGATTATTACGAAGTGGTTAATAGTGAAGGCGGTAAGAAATATAAGGCACAGCTAAAAGATGTAACGAATAAAACAATGAGAGATTTATCAACTAGTCAGCTAGAGGAGCTTGATAAAAATATTGATGCAATCATCAAGGATTTGCAAAAAAATAAAGATTCTTATGAAAAGCAATCCTCGAAAGAAGCATATTTATTTGCTGCTCAATATGCACAAATCATCAAGCAACGCACGCAATTATTTTTAAATGACAGCAATTATATGAGTCTTCGTGATGAGTATTTAGCGAACAACTTACAATGGATCGTTGATTTTGAAGCGGCTCAAGATCATGATAAAGTACTGATGTCTGCTCATAATGGGCATATAGAGAAAACTTCAGCGAATATGGCAGGATACAAATCTATGGGCCAATACTTAGACGAAGTGTATAAAGATGCGTACTATGCTATTGGGACTGACTTTGTTAACAATACGTTTCAGGCACAAAATGGGTCAGGCGAAAGAAAAAATTATACGATTGAACATCATGATGCTTTAGTAGACGCCTTTAGTGAGGTCAAGGACAATATTTTCTATGTAGACTTTAAAAAGGCTAATGAATCTCAGGAGTTAGCTGACATCGTAGCAAAAGAACAAAGAATGGGCAATATCGGCGATGATTTTAGCTTTTGGTACAAGTTCACACAGATGCTTTATACGATTAAAATGACACCTGCTGAGGCATATGATGGCATGATAATTGTTCAAGAGGCAACACCGACAAAAGTTATTGAATAATGCGCGAAAAAAATGCTATTACCTTCGTAGGTAATAGCATTTTTTGGAATTATGGATGAGTTTCTTTACCAAAAGCCAGTAAACATCCATATTCTTCTGTTTCATTACACCTTCTGTATTGAATACTTCAATTTTGTTAATGATAAAAAAGAGGAGGTGTGGAAACAATGGCACAAGAAATTCTTTGTGAAGTTAATAACTGTACATTTTGGAACTCTGGAAACAGATGTGGTGCAGAAAAAATCTATGTTGTAAGTCAAAAGGGACAACAGGCATCTAATAGTGAAGAAACAGATTGTAAGACATTTAATCCTGAAACGCATTAAATAGTAAGGGTAACCATATAAATGGTTACCCTTTTCCAATATCTTTATAAATAGACATCGACTTTTACCTTGCTAAATAAAAGCGCATGAGCATTCTTCACTTTTTCCTCTACATAATCTAATGAATACTGTCCATAGGAATCTGTTAAATCACCAATAGCACGAGATAAATTATCAATAACGGGAATCAAAGTTTCTAAGTGAGTAAGTTCTTCACCTTTATTCATTTCATCAGTAATTTCATGAGCAAGATGTTGAATCTTTCTTAGTCGCAATTTTTCAGATTGCATGGAATCCTCCTTATTGAACCGATTTATGATGCTTTAATATATGTCAAACAATACGATTTCATGAATGGTTCTGGCAGGCCTTCAAGTTGATCGGGCTCGCCCCGAAAGTGATCGGGTAAGCCTCAAAAGTGATCAGGTCCGCCCCGAAAGTGATCGGGTAAGCCTCAAAAGTGATCAGGTCCGCCCCGAAAGTGATCGGATATGACTCAAAAGTGATCAGGCCCGCCCTGAAAGTGATCAGGTCCGCCCCGAAAGTGATCGGGTAAGCCTCAAAAGTGATCGGGTCCGCCCCGAAAGTGATCGGGTAAGCCTCAAAAGTGATCAGGTCCGCCCCGAAAGTGATCGGATATGACTCAAAAGTGATCAGGTCCGCCCTGAAAGTGATCAGGCCCGCCGAAGAACTGCTCAAGTCCAACAACTGACAACTCGGGCGACATCCAAAAGTGTTCAATTCCCATATTACTTTTTAGGTAATGTAATAATAAACGTTGTCCCATTAGAAGGTTCGCTCTGTACTGAGATAGTGCCGTTATGAGCTTGAACGAGTTTATAAACAATCGCCATGCCCAGTCCAGTACCTTCAGAAGAAGATTCTGTAGTAGTTCCTCGATAATATTGTTGGAATATATTGTCCATCATGTGTTGAGACATACCTATGCCATTATCCACAATGTGGATTTCTACATGCTCTGCCCTGTTAAAAATCTGTGTATAAATATCTGTATTAGGTGGATTGTGGATAACGGCATTCATAAGAATGTTTTGTAATATGCGTTGCATGAATTTTGTATCAATGTCAATGTTTATAACAGATGTATCAGTTTTAAAATGCAATATATAGTCATTGGCCTGTGGATTGTTGCTTATATTGGCAACAATTCTTTTTGTGAAATCCACAATATCCTGATTTGTTTTATGCAAGGGTAACTGACCGTCTGTATTATTAAACTGAATGACAAGACTTAAATCTTGAATAAGTTCCTCCATATGCTTGCCTTTATCTGCAATCTCTTGAATAAAGGAACGAGCTTCCTCCTTGGACCAATCGTATTGATCGTTTAATAGTAGGGTAGAGTAGCCTGTAATATACGTTAATGGCGTTTTTAAATCATGGGATATACCGGCAATCCATTCTTGTTTTGCTTGTTCAACCTTTTCACGTTCTGTTTCAGCAGCTTTTAATTTTCCTGATAAGGATTGTAGGTGTTGAAGTACCTCTTGATATAACATATAACGCATACGGAGCTTTCCTTTGCGTGTATAGATTTTAGATAGTCCAACAGGTTGTGTATAGTTTTCCTGTGATAGCTGATGGATCCAAGACATTATAAAACCAAGAGGACCCCCGAAATACCAGCCAAATACAGCGATACAAACAATAGTGCTGAATCCGAAAATCCATGCGACTAGTAGACTCTGATAAGCTTCACTAACAGATTTTTTAAAGAGTGGGAGAATACCTTCGAGTCCGATCACAATACAAATTCCACTCAAAAGCATCCACAGAATAATCCCCAATGCAAGATGTAACGTAAATCGAGTGTTTATTCGCATAGTGAATCCTCTTTCAGTGGAATGAATTTATACCCAATGCCCCTTAAGTTCACAATTATTTTAGGTTTACGCGTATCATCCCCAAGCTTTTTCCTTAGCTTCGAAATATGAATCGTGACGGTTTTCTCCTCACCATATACATCATTTCCCCACACGAATTCGTAGAGCTGTGAAGTTGTAAAAATACGATTTGGATTTTTACAAAAGAAGTGCAGTAGCTCTAGCTCTTTAGCCGTACATTCGACGAGCTGATTGTGAACGG
Source organism: Lysinibacillus sp. NPDC096212 (assembly GCF_044763105.1). Lineage (NCBI taxonomy): Bacteria > Bacillati > Bacillota > Bacilli > Caryophanales > Bacillaceae > Lysinibacillus > Lysinibacillus sp. NPDC096212. The sequence continues at coordinate 45,550 of NZ_JBIWFQ010000035.1, forward strand.
TTAATGTTGCAGATTCAGGATTGAGAGCAAAATAACCGAAATCAAATTTTGTAGTCTGCTGTTGTTGAGCACTTTCATACATTTTTTGACGTCGAAGGATGACCTTTATTCGAGCGACGACTTCTAAAGGATTAAAAGGTTTTGTAATATAATCATCTCCGCCAATACCCAATCCTGTTAATTTATCAAAATCGGTAGAGCGAGCACTGACAAAAATAATAGGTGTATTTGTATGCTTGCGTATTTCTGTGCAAAGTTCAAAGCCACTTATATCTGGTAGCATTATATCGAGCAAAATAATATCGTAATGCTTGTCTTTTACAAGCTGTAGTGTACTTTTACCTGTTGAAGCAGTATCAATATTGATAAAGTTTTCTTTCCGTAACGTAATTTCTAATAATTTTAAGATACCAATCTCATCATCTACGATTAGGATTTTTTCAGCAGTTTCCATTTTTATCCCTCATTTCAATTTCATCATAACAGCTTCTGATTTTTATATCTTTACTATCTTGAAAAAATTACTGTCATTTTCCATCGAGTTTACTTTGATTTTACTTTCGTTTATTAAGCTTAATGTAACGAATTCAAAATGGTAAGGAGCACATAACATGGAAACTGTTATTCAACTACATCAATTAAGTAAGAGCTTTAAAGGAATCGAAACTGTCTCGAATGTCAATATGAATGTTAAGAAGGGAGAGATTTATGGGTTTTTAGGTCCGAATGGGGCTGGAAAAACAACGATTATGAAGATGATTTTAAATTTAGTAAAACCAACTTCAGGTGAAATTAAAATATTGAATCAATCCATTTCTACTACTTCCTATCAATACTTAAGTAAAATAGGCAGTATTATCGAGTACCCGGAATTTTATGACAGGCTAACAGCGAAGGAGAATTTAGAGCTTCACTGTGAGTATATTGGAGTTTATGAAAAAGGAGCTACCGAAGAGGCATTAGAGATAGTAGGTCTTAATGGTGTTGAACATAAAAAAATACATGAATTTTCTCTAGGAATGAAGCAAAGATTAGGTATCGCACGTGCCATTGTTGCTAAACCAGAAATTCTTATTTTGGATGAGCCGATAAATGGTCTTGATCCAATAGGTATTAAAGATATTCGAGAGCTCTTGTTATATCTAAAGGAGAAGCTTGGAATCACTATATTAATATCAAGTCATATCGTGTCAGAAATTGAATCAATAGCAGATACAATTGGCATCCTTCATCATGGGAAATTATTAAAGGAAGTAAAAATGGACGATATTCGAAAAGAGAACATGGAGTATCTGGAGATTAAAATAGACGATGTGAAAAAAGCGATTCATGTGCTAGAGAACAAGTTAGGAATTCGAAAATATGAGATTGTCAATCAGCATTGTATTCGAATTTTTGAACATGATATTTCTCAATCTCAAATTAATAAAGAACTTATATTCAATAATATTACTGTCAATAGCATTGAAAAACAGCAACAGCATTTAGAAGAGTATTTCTTAAACCTTATTAATGGAGGGAATCAAATTGCTTAAACTATTAAAACTTGAATGGAAAAAGAATAGTATGTCTAGCTATTTTAAAGGCTTAACCATTTGTATTATTGGAATTTTTGCGGCAGTGGCACTTATGGCAGTTGGTTCTGCAGATGAAAAGATGTTTCAAGATTATACAGATTTTATGTCTTTGACAAATATATTAATTCGCATTGTTTTTATCATTTTTTCGAGTGTAATTCTATCTCGTTTAGTCATTGACGAATACAAAAATAAGACGGTTCAATTATTATTTACGTATCCATTAAAAAGGAAAAAAATTATTTTTGCTAAGCTGTCTTTAGTTTTCGGATTTTGTTTCTTTAGCATTATCATTGCGACCTTAATGATGAATATCGCTGTTTATTTTTTAAATCCAATGATGAACTTCTTTGAATCTCCTGTTGAGATACAGGATATGGTAGCTACTATACCGTCTACTTTTATCATTGCTTTTATGATGGCTGGGGTAAGCTTAATTCCTTTGTATTTTGGTATGCGAAAAAAATCAACAGCTGCGACAATTACATCCGCTGTTTTAATTGGATTTTTGATTAATGCAACGGTTTCAAATGGGGATACATCTACAAGTTTATCTCAATTTATCATTGTCCCAACAATAATGTGTCTATTAGGGCTTATTATCGGCTATCTGTCCTATTATAAAGTCGACAAAGTAGATTTAACTTAAAAATGAGAAATGAGGATGTAAAGTGAAAAAAGCAATCATAGCCTTAATATTCGTTATTGCGGTAGGAGGAATATTCTTCACTCTTAAAATCAATGGAGAAAAGAGCATCACTGAAGAACAGTCCTTTGGTGTTGAGCAAATAGAAGAACTAGAACTAAACATAGAGTCCTGGAATATAGCATTAGAAAATACAGAATCTGATAAACTAACAATTGAATTTGAAGGTAAGCAACAACAAAAGCAGCAAAGCAATCCTGTTGAAATTAAGAAAGACGGAAATAAAGTAAAGGTACTTCAACAAGACACTGAAAAAGGGGCTATGAAAAACTTTAGCTTTGGAAAAAAAGATACTATTCACATTTATATCCCTAAAAATGCAGTGAGTAAGATTGCATTAAAAAATAGTTATGGTGATATCAAAATTAACAACATTGAAACAGAAGAACTTTCGATTTCAACGGATTCTGGCGCTAAAATCATTAAAGGACTATCGGCTGATAAAGGTACAATTACATCAAAAGATGGTGAATTAAGTATCGTAGACAGTTCTTTAAATGAATTAACGATAGCTGCTACAAATGGTGATAGCTATATTACTAGGGTCAACAGTCCGAAAACGAAAATTACTTCGACTAGCGGTGAAGTCTTAATGAAAGAAATCAGCGAAGGAAAAGCACTATTTGTAGAAACGTCTTCAGGGGATATTACAATCTCATACAAAGAGGCACCAAAATCATTAGGGGTTATAGCGAACAGTGAATCATCTGACATAAGCGTTAATTTAGAAGGTTACCAGAAAGAAAAACATACGGAAAACCAAAAGAGAGGTAAGATTGGTGATGCATCAAACGAATTGGAACTAATTAGCAAAGGAGGTATAATAAACGTAAAATAAAAACTTACAATCAGTGAGGTTAATGCATATTGTTAAGACGAGAACTTGTTTCAAAAGTAGTGGATAATAATGATCGGTCCTCCATATTTCTTCTAGGAGGTTAGAAATGGCTAAACATATCTATGTAATAAGGCATTGCGAAGCCAAGGGACAGTCACCGGATGCTTCTTTAACAGAACAGGGCTTTCAGCAGGCTGAAGTTTTAACAGAGTTTTTCGCTGACAAAAAAATTGATCAAATTATTACTAGTCCCTTTTTACGAGCAATTCAAACTATAGAACCGCTAAGTAAGAGGGAAAATATAAATGTTGAAATTGACGAACGCCTTTCAGAACGCATATTAAGCACAAGTGATTTGCCCGATTGGTATGAAAAACTTCTAGCAACTTTTACCGATATGGAGTTAAAGTTTGAGGGTGGAGAGTCAAGTAATGAAGCGATGGAACGTATCGTTAACGTCGTTGAGGAAACTTTCAAAAGTGAGTCTGAACATACAATTATCGCTAGTCATGGAAATATAATGACCTTACTTTTGAAAAACTATAATAGCGATGTTAACTTTCAATTTTGGACACGTCTAAGTAACCCAGATGTTTTTCAGTTAAGTGTTAAGGATCATGAAGTGACTCTAGAACGTATATGGGAATGATAAAAATAAATAGCCTCCTATTCAGTAAAAGTTCGATGTCACTAGTTAAAACGTATTCAGTGTGTAAGTTGATTGGATTGGAGGCTGCTTCAATAACCTCAAGAGCCTTCAGGTATGAGGTAGAAGGCTCATTTAATATTGAAACTTCACTCTGACATTCGCATTAATAGTAATTTGACCTTGTTCTATAGGTGTAGAAATGGTGGAATCAACCGTCGCCATTGATCTATATAGGACAGGTCCAGTTTCATGTTCCTCAATGATTTCGATTGGCTGGGGTTGGATGGGCAAATGCATCGTTTCAGCAATTGTTTTGGCTTTCATTTGGGCATTATGAAGAGCTAAGCTGAGTGCCTGCTGGTAGTATGTATCCGTATTTTCAATGTTAAAATGTATAGAGGAAATGCGGTTTGCACCATTTTGCACAGCTGTATCAATGACTGAGCCAACCTGATTTGTATTAGTTACTTTAACGGAAATGGCATTTGTCACTTCATAGCCATTAAAAACTTGTTTACCATTTTCAAATTCATAATGAGGTGCAATATTGTAGCCTGCCGTTTGGATATGTTCTTTTGGGATATGAAGAGCTAAAATGGATTGTATGACACGAGTCATAATCATCGCATTTTCCTGCTGTGCATCTTGTACATTTTTCGCTTGTGTACTTACCTCTACTTGAAGCTGGACATAGCCTGCTTTAGCCATTACTTTTCCGGTTCCAGTCACAACTATGACACGGGGAGTTTGCTGACTAACATTTGTATAATACATAGAATACCACCTTTCAAAAGGCTCATACTATGCAAGATGAAATCGTTCAATTGAGTTTTATAATGAAGAAAAAGCGCCTAGTTTAATGCTTTGACGCTTTATTTATATCCAAAAATATCGATTATACCATTTTTAATAATGCCTCTACGCCAGACATTCCTTCAGTAATACCAAGTTGATGCGCTTCATATGTCACGGATTCTAATGGAGCCGTCAATAGCTCATCAATTGTTTTCACACCAACTGCTCGACCAGCAATAATCTTCCGGTCTGCTAAGCGGTCATTTAATAGACCAACATCTAAAGCCCCACACATAATGTAGCCCGTATCATTTGAAATTGTCAGCAGTGTTGTTTTTGGCAATTGAACAACTACTGCAGTGAAAAAATGGCCTTTAATCATAATAGGCTCAATTATTACCATCCGAAATCACTCCTTTTCTCTATATACATATGGCGATAGATAAAAAGGTGTTCGACTTTTCATTAAAAATTATTTGTTACCTAAAACGAACGACGCAAATGTATTATCCTCGATCATAACTTTTAAAAACCTTATAAATGATGTCACAACCGATTAAGTAAATTCGTTATAAGGAAAAAAGGAGGAGTTATGATGAAGAATATTGTCATTGTAGGCGGGGGTTATGCTGGAATAAATTTATTAGAGGGATTAAAAAAGGAATTTCAAGGTCAAATCGGAAAATCAGTAAGAGTTATTTTAATTGATAAAAATAGTTATCATTTAAAAAAAGTATTACTTGTTCGGGCTGCGATAAGGGATATAAATTTGAAAATACCTTTTACCGAATATTGTCAGAACGGGATTGAATTTATTCAAGGGGAAGCATTAGCTCTTCAGAAGCAAAATCAACAAATTACTATTAAGATGGAAAACGAGAAAACTATAGATTTACATTATGATTACTTGGTGCTGGCATTTGGAAGTGTAATTAGAGAGATATCTAAAGGTTTTGGTGGAATCACTTTAAAAGATAAGCAGAGCTCCATAGAAATAAGAGAACAACTATTGTCACTGATGGAATCATTTAAAGCCTTGGAGAAATCACAACAAAACCAAAGTTTATTTAAGGTAGCTGTTGTAGGTGGAGGAATCGCAGGTATTGAAACAGCTGCTGAAATTGCTGTGTGGTCTAAAGAAAAGTTGGCAGAAGCAGGTGTTAATCCAAGTTTAGTGGAAGTTTTACTTTTTGATGCAAAGGATCGACTTTTACCAGAAGCACCTGTGAAAGTAAGTGAGAAACTCGTCAACCATCTTGAAAATATTGGGGTAGTCGTCAAAAATGAAACAAGGGTTTCTCATTGTAAAGATGGTCAGTTATCTACTAATGATGGCCAAAAATATTCTGTAGGAACTTGTATCTTTAATCCTGGGGTAGAAGCAAATCCAATCATTTCTAGATTAGGTTTACCTATCTCAGAAGAGCATCGAATTATTGTTAATCATTTCTATCAGGTTAAAGATGAGGAACATATTTATTCCATTGGAGATTGCGCATTAGTAGTAGATTATAAAAATAATCTTCCAGATGGTATGACATGTAAGGAAGCTATTCCACAAGCGACAAGGCTAAGTAAAATATTGAAGGCATCAATAAACCAAACACCAGTGAACATATTACACGAGTCATATCCCGTAAAATTCTTTTGTATTAGTTTAGGACCAAATAATGGGTTTGTGTGGACACGAAAATGGGGGCTTGATTTTACGATAACTGGAAAAATAGGTGCAAGAATAAGATACTACACTTGGGAATTAGCAAGTCTTCAAAAATAAACAGCTTATGAGGTGAGCAATGGATAATGAGTTAATAAGTCAGTTGTATAAAGAGTATAAATCACTGCTTTTTTCAATTGCCTATCGCATGACAGGTAGTGCATCAGATGCCGAGGATATCGTACAGGATGTATTTGCGCAGATAGGGAAAACCAGAGTAAATCATATGGACAATATAAAAGCTCTTTTATGCAAGATGGTGACGAATCGTTGCTTGGATTTGTTAAAGTCTTCAAGGAAAAAAAGAGAATTATATACGGGAACATGGTTGCCTGAACCTCTAGCATTACATGAGAATGATCCTTTGTTTACTATTTTAAATGATACGAGTATTTCACTAGCAATTATGATTTTGATTGAGGAACTAAATCCAATTGAGCGGGCTATTTTTATTCTGAGAGAAGTTTTTGAGTATGAGTATCCAACAATTGCTGCAATCGTTGATAAAAGTGAGATAAATTGCAGGAAAATTTTAAGTAGAATAAAAAAGAAATTACCTGAGCTAGTTAGAAAAAATAGTATAGTTACAGACAAGTTGGAAATAAAAAATACAGTGACTGTTTTCATGTCTGCTTTTCAACAAGGAAAGGTCAAGGAGCTTGTTCATATTTTAAAAGAAGATGTTGTTTATTACGCAGATGGTGGAGGAAAGGCTACAGCTGCATTACATCCTATTTACGGTCGTGAAAAAGTTTTCCGTTTATTATCTGCTCTTTTTCGTAAGTTTGAAAATAATGAAGAAAATTATACATTAGAATTGATGAATATTAATGGTACAACTGGCTTAGCATTAATACTCGAGAATAAAATTCAGGCAGTAATTGGCTTCGAAGTTGGACATGGACAAATCGAAGCAATTTATTATATGGTAAACCCTGAAAAGTTAAGATATGTTGCTGAAAATTGATTTATACGTAAAAAGTCAAAAGAATCAACCCGTATCATATGAGTTGATTCTTTAAAATTATTTTGTATAAGAAAGCATAGCTGTTTGCTTGAAATTTTTTAACGCAACCGTTGCCTCGTTTTTAGTTTTATATTCGAACATACGATAAGTATTTTGTTCAAAAACTGTAATAATCCACATAATGAAAGATCCCCTTTGTTGTTTTTTTTGTATTATAACAGATGGTGGAATGATTGATTTTTTCTTGCGTTGTTATATATCAGTTATGTCTTTTATTTTACATCAATTAGTGAAAAAAGAAAGTACTTTGTGAGTGTTTTCACATTTCGTTCAAAATATAACAGGAAATTTAATTTTTTTGAAATAGTTAAGAGGAGAAAACAGCCAAACCTTCACAAGTATAATTCAATGTAATTCGTAAATAGTAAGTTGACGGAGTTATGTGAATTAGAAATTGGGAGGTGATGCTTATGACACGTAAATATATATTGGTTTTATCCCTTTGTTTTTTAATTATATCGGTATTTTTTACAGGGCTGACAACTTATGCGGATAAAGGTCGACCTTATTATGAGGAGACAGGGGAAGTTGTGTGGGATATTAACACAAAAGACAAAATAATTGCTCTAACCTTTGACGATGGACCTCATCCCAAATATACCGCAGCTATTTTAGATTTATTGGCAAAGTATGATGCAAAGGCGACGTTTTTTGTTATTGGAAAAAATGCAGAAAAATATCCAGACCTTGTTTTACGATCTTATTCTGAAGGGCATGAGCTGGCCAATCATACGTATTCACATCCGTTTAAAGCTTCCGTAGCTGAATTACAGGCACAACTACGTAAGACAAAGGAAATAATTTATGGTATTACTGGATTTGCACCAGTTTTGTTTCGTCCTGTAGGTGGTTACTATAATGATCAAATGATCAATTCTGCTGTTAAGGATGGATACAAAGTAGTTATGTGGTCTTGGCATCAGGATACTCAAGATTGGAAACAGCCAGGAGTTAACAAAATTATCCAAAAAGTGATGAAGGGATCGAAGCCTGGAGATGTTATTTTGTTCCATGATGGAGGCGGAGATCGTACGCAGACCATTAAGGCGCTGGAAGAAATCTTACCAGAACTTAAAAAACAAGGTTATACATTTGTCACAATATCCGAGTTGATTAAAAGCAAACAGCAACAAGAGCAAGTGCAATAAGGAAAAACAAGCCATCTCAGCAACATAAAGTGTACCCTTTGTAAAGGACATTTTGAAAAAAAGCTAAGCAACCTTTTGAAGCTGCTGTCTGTATTTTGCAGGCGGCAGCTTTTTCAAGTT
>NZ_JBIWFQ010000036.1:0-47551 GCF_044763105.1 Lysinibacillus sp. NPDC096212
TTTGAGTACGCTTAAAAACAGTTTTTTAGATGCTTGGTAGCTTAAGAATTTCCAATTCCGATGTTTTTTATGGTTGACATATCACCACTGGGCTTATATCAGTTGTGGGTTTCTAATTTTGCCATGCAATGCAGCTGTTGCTACAAATGCTGGTGAGCCAAGGTAAATATTTGACTCTCGATTGCCCATCCGCCCTTGAAAATTACGATTTGTTGATGAAACAATAACTTCATTATTTCCCGGAACTCCTAAATGCGTGCCTACACATGGACCACATCCTGATGGCAAGAATGTGGCACCGGCATTTGTAAGAATTTCTACTGTGCCATCTTTTACAGCATCTAAAAAAACTTTACGTGAGGCTGGGGCAATAATTAGACGTACGCTTGGATGAATATGCTTGCCTTTTAATATATTAGCAGCCGTTTGTAAGTCTTCTAAACGGCCATTTGTACAGCTTCCGATAAATGCTTGGTTAATTTCGATTTCTTCAATTTCATCGATTGATTTAACATTATCAGGAGAATGTGGTACAGCAACTTGACTTGTAATTTGACTTGCATCAATGTCAATTACACTCTTGTATGTTGCATTTGCATCAGGCAAAACATGTTCAAAAGCATAGGGTAGCTGTAACCCAGTTGTATGAATAAAACCGGCCTTAGCTCCCATCTCAATTGACATACTCGCAATTGTCATTCTGCTATCTAATGATAAGCCGACCATTGTGGAGCCTGCATACTCAATGACATCATATGTCGCCCCTTGTATTCCCACGATCCCAACAACGTACAGTACGATATCCTTTGCTGATACGCCAGGTTGTAACGACCCATTGATGTTAATAAGAATGGTTTCCGGTACTTTAATCCAAGTTTGACCTGTTAACATTGCTCCGGCTAAGTCCGTTGAACCTACCCCTGTCGAAAATGCTCCGATCGCTCCATATGTACAAGTATGAGAATCGGCACCAAGAATTAATTGACCAGGCTTGGCATGTTCATTTTCAATCATCAATTGATGACAAATTCCGTCTCCTACATCGTAAAGTTTAACATTATGCTCATTGGCGAATTCACGCATCATGTCATGCAGTGAAGCAATACGCTGATTTGGTGCAGGTGAAGCATGATCAATTACTAATGCCATTTTAGAAGCATCGAATATTTGAACTCCCCCCATATTTTTGAATGCATTGATGGCTAAGGGTGCAGTTGTATCTGATGCCATTAAAAAATCCACATTTACAACTGTGAGTTCGCTAGCAAAGACTACTTTATTTGCGTGAAGCGATACAATTTTCTCAATAATTGTTTGTCTCAAAAAAAAGTACCTCCTATTCATCGTTCCACTATATGAAACGCGTTTCCTTTTTTGGTTCATCCTAAATAGAATTTAAATGCAACAATAGATGTTTGTCAATAAATTTTTGAAAAATTCAGATAAATACTAAAATCTGATTTTTTGAATGAAATAGAGTGTAAAGTAGAAAAAATAAAAAAAGCTTGAAAAAAGTTTGAGGAGGAATTATGGTGGAAATAAGAAAAAAGTAAACGCGTTTCACAATGTGGAACGTAAGGTTGACTATGTATGATGGATTTAATATAGCAAACAAATATATAGAGAGCGCAAGCAGGTGTTAAAAATACTGAATTTTTAGATAAGTTGGTTATTCAGAAAGCTGAGTGGCATTACGAGTTTATAATGAAGGACGTATGCAGCAATTAAGCATTAAATTTTTAATTTAGAGAAAGATCGAGTGATGGGGAGTGAGTTTCTATGGAATGGGATGCAGAAGTTGATGTAATTATCGCTGGTGGAGGTGGAGGCGGTTTGATCACTGCACTAACAGTTGCACAATCAGGGTTAGAAGTAGCAGTATTTGAAAAAACGGAGCATTTACTTGGCAATACCGCGGCGAGTGCTAGCATGATTCCAGCTTGTAATACGAAGTTTCAACATCAATTAGGTATTGATGATTCTGTTGAAAAAATGACAGCAGATATTTTGATGAAAAACCATAATGAAAGTGATCCAGCACTGGTGAGGGCTTTAGCAACAGTATCAGGGGAGATGGTGGAATGGATAAATGACTCTTTGCAAATCGAAATGTCTGTCGTTTTGGAATTTAAATATCCTGGTCACAGTGCACTGCGCATGCATGCGCCACCAAGCCGTTCAGGATTAGAGTTAATGAAGAAGCTAAAGCGAAAAGTTTCTGAACGTGACAATATTTATCTGCTCCTTCAAACTTCTCTGCAAAAACTAATTCAAGATGATACAGGCCATGTCATAGGGATCGAAGTTTCCGCGTCAGAGGGAACGCGATACATTAAAGGGAGAAAAGTTGTCATTGCAACAAATGGCTTTGGTGGTAATAAAGAGCTTGTGAAGCAGCATATCCCGGAAATTGCTGTTGCAGCATATTTTGGCTATGAGGCGAACACAGGAGAAGGAATGGAAGCAGGGATTACCTCAGGTGCTGCTACTAAGAGTTTAACTGCTTATCAAGGTCATGCGGGAATCAATGAAAATACAGGTCTTCTTGTAACTTGGGGAACGATTATGATGGGTGGATTCTATATTAATAGTTTAGGTGAACGATTTGCTAATGAAACACAAGGCTATTCAGAGTTTACGCGTGAAGTATTAAAGCAACCAGAACAATATGGATACATTATTTATGATGAACGCATTCATAGGAACCTTTTATCAATTGAAGATTATAAACAAATAACTGAGATGGAAGCGTATAAAACAGCTGAAACTGTTGAGGTTTTAGCACAGAAAATTCAAGTAGATGTCGAACGACTATCTATTACATTCAAGAATTATCAACAACAACAAAATGGACAGGCCGATGCTTTTGGTCGCGAATTTTTTGACAAAAGTCTTGAAAATCCATTGTATGCGATTGAAGTAATTCCAGCATTATTCCATACACAAGGAGGGTTACTCATTAATCCACATGCACAGGTATTGGATACAAATGCAAATATAATTCCAAATGTTTATGCTATAGGAGGCAGCGCTGTCGGTATTTCTGGCAATCATGCGTATGGTTATATGTCGGGCAATGGTTTACTTGCAGCGTTAGGTTTTGGTCGTATTGCTGGACTACATATTGTGGAGTCATTGGCTGAAGAAAAAGGGGGAGTAATATTATGACAAGAATTTGGGAGTCTGCATTAACAGAGATAGATAAGATTGTTATTAAAAAAGGGGGCTATGGACAAAGTCGCGGATTAGGAAAAAAGCCTATTCTTATCATCATTGATGCACAACACAATTACATTGGTGCCGACGTACCGATTGAAGATCAATTAGATAAATGGCCAAGTGGAGGCGGCGACGTTGCGTGGAAGGGAATTCGTAAAATTGAGAAATTAAAAGCGCTAGCAGATTCTCAGGGAATTCCTGTGTTATATACACGTAATGTACAGAAGAAAACTATTCAATTTGATTCATTTTCGACAAAGGCGAAGAGAGACCAAACAAAATATTTAGATGGTAATCCTGCATCAGAAATCGTTGAGTGCTTAAAGCCAACTGATCGTGATATCGTGGTGGATAAAAGCTATGCAAGTGCTTTCTTTGGCACACCTATTATTAGCTACTTAGTTAAATTGAAAATTGATACATTAATTATTGTGGGTGGTTCTACTAGTGGCTGTGTTCGGGCAACCGCGGTTGATGCAGTGACGTATAACTTCAATGTTACAATTGTAGAAGAGGCTGTATTTGATCGAATTGAACTTTCACATAAAGCGGCTTTACTGGACTTATGGATGAAATATTGTGATGTTATGCCATCAACATATATCGAGTCTTATATGAAAAGCGTCGCAAAAGAGTTGAAAGAGGTGAAGTAAATGTTTGATCTATTTATTAAAAATGGTGAGGTTGTCTTTCCGCGTATTGGAGTGAAAAAAGCAAATATCTGTGTGAAAGATGAAAAAATTGTTGCCATTCTCGATTCCGAAGAAGTTGCAGAAGCAAAAGAGGTAATAGATGCAACTGGACTTCATATTTTACCAGGTGTAATCGATGCCCATCAGCACTTAGGAATTTACAATTCAATAGAAGAAGATTTTTTAGATACGAAGCAACATGCCATTTCTGGTATTACAACGGTCGTTAACTTTGACCGTCAGCCAGTAAGTTATTTAGAGTGGTTTCCAAACGTGAAAAAAGACGTTGAAAAATGGACGTACATTGATTTCACATATAGTTTAGGTATTTTGAAAGAACAGCACTTAGATGAATTAGAAGAACTAGTTGACAGGGAAGGCATTACATCCTTTAAATTCTTCCGCAATTATGAGCGTCAGTTAAACGATAAGTTCAAAATTACAGATGGTATAGATTTATCAGCCTATGATTTAGGTCGTATTTTGGCGAAGTTCAATGAAGTATCACCGAAGCTATTATTGGCTATACATTGCGAAAACATGGATATAAATCGTAAATTAACAACACAACTTCAAGCGGGTGGTGAAAATGAAGGGCTATCAACATGGAGCAAGACAAGCCCTGGGTATGCAGAAGCAGAATCTTTACTCAGTTCACTTTATTTGAACAAAGTTTATGATGGGAATCTATATATTGTGCACTTAACTTCAGGTGATAGTGTTGAGGTGCTGGAACAGTCAAAGTGGCTAACAAAGGGCAATGTCAAGGTAGAAACTTGCCCACACTATTTATTACTTCACGATGAGCATGAAGTAGGCATTAAAGCGAAAGTAGGGCCGCCAATTCATAAACTACATGACGGTGAAAAACTATGGGATGGTATTCGAAAAGGGCTTATTAATGCTATTGGGACTGATCATGTACCTAGTAGTTTAGAAAAAAAACTAGGTGAATCTGGTGATACGTGGGAGACGTTATTTGGCTTCCCAAGTACAGGCGGTTTATTACCATTAATGCTAACAGAGGGTTATGTTAAACGAGATATTCCCTTAGAGCGTATTGCTGATATTATGTCATTATCAATAGCTGAATCATACAATCTTCCTTCGAAGGGACGTATTGAAATTGGGGTGGATGCTGATTTTGCGATTGTCGATCTTCATACGAAAAAAGTATTGGTGGCGAAAGATATTTCTGAAAATTGTGACTTTTCATTATATGACGGATGGGAGTTAGTTGGTTGGCCAGCTTTTACAGTAAGTAGAGGAGAAATTATTGTAGTTAATGGTAAGACTACCAAAGAAAACGGAAGAGGTAAATTTGTGCATCGATCAATATAAATCTATTAAAAATGAGAGGAGTAGTGTTATATGAAAAAGTGGTTAGCTGTGTTCATGCTAAGTTTCTTAACTATTGTTTTAGTAGCTTGTAACAGTGACGCTTCAACATCAGGTGATAGTAGTAAAGGAGAGTCGATTAAAATTGGTTCACTTCATCCATTGAGCGGTGGCTTAGCACTGGAGGGGCAAGAAATGAAAGATGCAGTGAAATTAGCAATTAAAGTAAAAAACGATGCAGGCGGTATTCAATCATTGGGGAATAAAACAGTTGAATTAATAGAGGCAGATCACGAAGGTTCACCAGAGAAAGGGGTTTCGGAAGTACAAAAACTTGATCGTGCTGGTGTAATAGGCATTGTGGGTGCTTACTCAAGTGGTGTAGCGTTACCAGCCACTCAAGAAGCAGAGCGTTCACGCTTGCCATTTATCGTAGATATTGGTGCAGCGGATGAAATTACAGATCGTGGCTTCAAGTATACTTTCCGTTTACAACCGGCAGCTAGTTCATTTTCCAAAGATTTTTTAAAGTACTTCAAAGATTTAAATGAAAATGCAACAGAAAAGCTATCTACTGCTGTCATCGTACATGAAGATAGTGTATTCGGTACAAGTATTGCAAAGGTTATCAAGGACAACGCTGCAAACTATGGTTTAGAAATTTTAGAGGTTTTACCACACGCATCTTCAACAGCTGATTTATCATCGACAATCAATAAAATTTCTGCTAGTAAGCCAGATATCGTTTTGACAACAACATATCTTCGTGATGGCGTCATGCTGATAGAGGGTATTCAAAATTCTAGCTATACACCTCGTGCAATTATAGGGGTAGCTAACGGTGCATTTAGTAATGCGAAATTTATCACTGACTATCAATCTATTAACAATTTAATAATGGATGTTAATTATACAATTAATCCACATAGTGATCTAGCAAAGGATGTAAAAGCAAAATATAAAGAAGCATATGGTCGTGAAATGGGACCAAACGCAGCGTACTCTTTTATGGCGACAACAGTATTACTTGATGCTATTGAACGTGCAGGATCAACAGATCGAGAAGCAATCCGAAAAGCATTAACTGAAACTAACTTAAAAGATCATATTTTACCTCAAGAAGCAATTCAGTTTGATAACAAGGGTCAAAATATAAATGCAAAAGCAGTATTAAACCAAATTATTGATGGCGCAACAAAGGTAGTTGGGCCAGCAGAGTACTTAGAAGTTAATCCAGTATATCCAAGTAATTAGTAACCAGTGTTCGATATGGCGTACGCTTGTAAACAACAATTCGAGAAAAGCGTTCGCCCTTTTATTTATAGATGAATTGAACAAAAGGGGGGAATGCAGCATGAGTGCAGACTTGTTTTTTCAATCATTGATTGATGGCATTTTAATGGGAGGGATTTACGGGCTTGTAGCAATTGGTTTAACACTGATTTTTGGCGTAATGAAAATCATCAACTTTGCACAAGGCGCTCTGATGATGGTTGGAATGTATGTAACATATTGGTGCTTTGATTTAATGGGGTTAAATCCATATTTATCATTACCACTAAGCGCGATTGCATTATTCTTTATTGGGGCTGGATTACAACGTGGTGTACTTCAACGTATGGCAGATGCTCCAGACCACAATCAGTTATTAGTTACGCTCGGGATTTCATTATTTATTGAAAACTTAGCGTTAGTTATATTTAAGCCTGATTTCCGAAGTGTAACTGTTGATGGACTACCTGCAACAATTTCTCTTTTTAATTTAAATATTCATACGACAAAGTTCATTGCCTTTATTTGCGCAGCATTTTTAGCAATTGGTCTTTTCCTTTTCTTAAAAAAGACATTTATAGGACGTGCAATTCGTGCAACGTCTATTAATGGTCAAGGTGCATCGCTTGTTGGGGTTAATATTAAGCGCATAAATTATATTGCTTTTGGTATTGGTGCAGCATTAGCGGGGGTTGCGGGTACATTAATTACACCATTCTTCTACACATCACCGACAGTAGGAGCGAGCTTTATATTAAAAGCTTTCGTAGTTGTGGTATTAGGGGGATTAGGTAACTTCTTAGGCGCTTTAATAGGTGGCATTTTAATAGGAGTTAGTGAGGCATTAGGTGGCGTATTATTACCGGGTAGTTTAAAGGATCTAATGACATACCTAATCTTTATTCTCATTCTATTACTGAAGCCGAATGGTCTGTTTGGAGGTAAAGTGCGATGAAAAAATCATATATTTTATACTCGCTTGCCGTTATGTTTATTGCACTTTTTCCACTTTTTACTGATAACCAATACTTCATTCATTTGGGAATTTTGATCTTGTACTATGCTTTAGTGAGTCAGGCATGGAATATTTTAAGTAGCTATGCAGGGCAATTTTCATTCGGTCATGCCATATTCTTTGGAACAGGTGCATACGCATCGGCAATTTTACTAATAAAGTATAATATTTCGCCTTGGATTGGGATGGTTATAGGTGCAATTGTGGCGATATTAATTGCTTTATTAATTGGCTTCCTATCATTTCGGTACAAGCTACGTGGCGCATACTTCTCGTTAGGGACACTTGCATTTGCTGAAATTTTACGAATCACCGTACAAAATATGGATTTCTTCAATAAAACTATGGGGATATTATTACCAATCGGGAGTAACCCGCTTATGTTCCAATTTGAATCTCGTATGACGTATTTCTATGTGATTTTAGTTTTAACGATTTTCGTAACACTCTTAACTTATTTCATCGGAAAATCACGTTTAGGCTTCAATTTGATTGCCATTCGTGAAAACGAAGATGCAGCCCAATCGCTGGGGGTAAATACCTTTAAAAATAAAATGGTAGCAATAGCAATTAGTGGTGCACTTACATCAGTGGGCGGTACATTTTACGCGCAATATCTATTGTACATAGACCCACCAACAACATTCGGAAACGATGTATCCATATCTATTATTTTACCAGCCATTTTAGGCGGGATGGGAACTATATTAGGACCATTCATGGGTGCATTAATTATCGTACCTCTTGGTGAAATAACATCTCACTTTTTTGGTGGCTTTGCTGGAGTTCATTTAATGGTATACGGTTTAATTTTAGTATTAGTTATTTTATATCTACCAGAAGGTTTAGTTGGTTGGTTACAAGAAAAAATACGTTTACGTAAATTAAAGAAGGAGGGGAAAGTGAATGACATTGCTAAAGCTTGAAAATGTTGAGAAGAAGTTCTCGGGTTTAGTAGCCGTCAATAAAGTTAGTTTACAATTAAATGAAGGTGAAATCCTTGGTTTAATAGGTCCCAATGGCGCTGGTAAAACTACACTTTTTCATTCTATTTGTGGCTACCATACACCTACAAAGGGAATAATATTATTAAATGGTGAGTCTATTCATGGTTTAAAACCGGAGTATATGTGTGAGCGTGGTATTGCACGGACGTTTCAAATTGTACAACCATTCGGTAACTTAACTTTACTAGAAAATGTAATTGTAGGTTCCTTTAATAAGGTAGGTACATACAAAGAAGCAAGTGAAGTTGCGATGAAGCAACTTGAATATATAGGAATGTCACATAAAGCATATGATCGCATGAAGGATTTAACGTTCGCTGAGCAAAAGAAGGTTGAGGTAGCACGCGCATTAGCAACAAAGCCAAAGATATTGTTTCTAGATGAAGTGATGTCTGGATTAAATCCAACGGAAGTAAATGAGTTTATAGACCTAATCAAAGATATTCGTAATAGCGGAGTGACGATTTTCTTTATTGAGCATTTAATGTCAGCTGTTATGGCATTATCAGATCGAGTAGTCGTTATGCACCTTGGAGAAAAAATTGCAGAGGGTGCACCAAAAGAAGTAACGAAAGATCCACGTGTTGTTGAAGCATATTTAGGTGGGGAGGTTGTTACTGATGCTTAAAGTTGAAAATTTAAACGCGGGATATGGCAATCTGAATATTTTACGTAATTTAAGTTTTGAGATCAATCAGGGTGAAATTGTAAGTATTTTAGGAACAAATGGAGCAGGGAAGACAACGACATTACGTGCTATTTCAGGTTTGATTCCAGTGAAATCGGGAGTCATCCATTTTGACGATCAAATTCTTAATAAAAAATCTGCTGAATTTATTGTCAAAGCTGGTTTAGTACAAGTTCCAGAAGATCGAAAGCTATTCTCAGATATGACAGTGCTGGAAAATTTAGAAATGGGAGCTTATACTAGGAAAGCACGTACCAATTTAAAAAAGAATTTGGAATATTGTTATGAGTTGTTCCCAATTTTAGAAGAACGAACAACTCAAATTGCTGGTACGATGAGTGGTGGACAACAGCAAATGCTAGCAATTGGTCGCGCTTTAATGGCTGAACCTAAGTTATTGATTTTAGATGAGCCTTCTATTGGATTATCACCTTTATTAACAAAACAAGTTTTTGATATTATTTCAGAAATTAAAAAGAATGGTGTTACGATTTTATTAGTTGAACAAAACGTAAATCAGGCATTGCAACTTGCTAATCGTGGCTATGTTATTGAAAACGGTGAAGTGGTAATGAGTGGAACTGCGCAAGAACTTCTAAATGATGAAATGCTAAAAGCAACTTATTTAGGTGTTATAAAATAAAACACTCCAATATGAGTAGGTGATAGATTGATAAAAGCAATTGAAAAAATGATGGAAATTTTATCTTTATTTTCATTAGATAAACCGGAATTATCGATTAAAGAAATCCAACAAAAATTACAAATGCCTAAAAGTACAATTTTCCGTATTTTAAATACACTTGAGCAGGATGGTTATATTATCAAAAATGATGCGACTCATTTATATTCACTAGGATATCAATTTTTTAGGTTAGGAAGTATTTATCAAAATCATCTTGATTACCGTCATATTGCTTTACCAGAAATGCGTAAGGTGATGTTGGAAACGCAAGAAACAGTAGAATTAAATATACTCGATGGAATTAGTCGTGTATGTATAGAAAAAATTGATTCGCCATTAGATGTTCGAAATTTTGTACGGGTTGGTGAACGAAAGCCCGCTCACTTAGGTGCCTCCGGAAAAGTGTTATTAGCGTTTTTAGAAGAATCAGAGCAAATGCGAATTCTAAAGGAAGTTCAGCTAGAAGAAGACATTGATATAAAAAAAGTTCTAAATGATCTTCAGCAAATTCGTAAAGATGGCTATGCATTTACACAAGGAGAACGTATTGTTGGTACATATGCGATTGCCGCACCGATTCTAGGAATCAATGGCACAATTATTGCAGGTCTTACGATTGCCGGACCACTACAACGAATATCAGAAGAAAAAGCAGCTTTTTTGAAAATAAAATGTATTGAAAGTGCAAGGATGATATCTAAATACGTAGGCTATTTTGAATAGAAATTAGGCAAAAATAATGCATTCCATTGCAGAGAAAATAATGAATCGTTCAATTCAATTAAAAGATAATACGATAGCGGAAATATTTTTATTAAATACAATTGGTACATTTTTATTAGGATGCATGAAAAATGTACAACAATTTGCAACATTAAATGTAGGTGATTTTGCATCTATTGCATCTGACAAAAAAATCAATAACCAAACAGCAGCATTTTTAATGGGTGTCGCTTTTGTTGCAATTGAATATGAAAGCAACTAATGAAGTAAAGGACACCCTGCTGTCCACGCAAAATGGCAGTAATGGTTTCTATTATTAAAGCAAGTCTAGCAGAATACACTTGGTGACTTAACAGTTCATTTAACATTCAGGAATTTAACACACAAATTTACCTGCAATAGTCTGAATGTTCTGTCTTGTGTGGTATTTCGCGATTATTTCCTTTATCGAACATAGAAGAGCAATTAACAATGAAACGTATTAATAACCTTAATAATGATGCTATCAATTAGTAGGAGGAGGAATTTCAATGAGGATGGGGCCATTAAAGGGAGTACGAATTTTAGATTTATCGACAATGATTGCAGCACCATATGGGGCAACATTATTAGCAGATTTTGGCGCAGAGGTCATTAAAATTGAAATGCCTAATAGAGGGGATTCTCTACGTAGTATGGGTCCGTTTAAAGGGGATGAACCACTTCGCTGGCCAGCGCTTGCTCGTAATAAGAAATCATTAACACTTGATCTACATGGTGAGGAGGGGCAATCGATATTAAAAAAACTGATTACTAAGTCGGATGTTATCATTGAAAATTTTAGACCAGGTACATTAGAAAAATGGGGACTTAGCTACGAGATATTAAAAGAAGCAAATCCAAAAATTATTCTCGTGCGTGTAAGTGGCTATGGACAAACAGGACCGTATGCACATAAAGCAGGCTTTGGTACGCCCGCAACGGCATTTAGTGGCTTTACATATTTACATGGCTATTCAGATCGTCCGCCAATTAGTCCATCCTTCTCATTAGTAGACTACATTACTGGTGTGTATGTTGCGTTTGCAACTAGTACAGCATTATTCTACCGTGATGCAAAGGACGGAAAAGGCCAAATGGTCGATATTGGTCTATATGAATCGGTGTTCCGTATGATGGAATTCCTTGTAGCTGACTATGACCAAAATGGAGTTATTAAAGAGCGATCACCGGGCTTAAGTGGGCACTCGAGTCCAGCAGGGACATTTCAAACGAAGGATGGACACTGGGTTGTACTAGTAACAAGCTCAGATCGTACATTTGAACGCCTTGCAGCTGCCATGGACCGTGAGGATATGTTAGTGGACGAGCGCTTCTATACAAATAAAGTTCGTCTTGAAAACTTTAATTTAACAAATGGAATTGTAGCGAAATGGGTGAAATCATATCACCGTGATGAGCTACAAAAGAAGCTCGATGAATTTGGTGTGCCTATTAGCCCAATCATAAGCATTGAAGATATTTTTAATAATGAGCAGTACCAAGCACGTGAGAACATTGTAGAGGTTGATCATCCACGTTTAGGCAAAATCAAAATGCCGGGGGTTGTGCCAAAATTCTCTGAAACACCTGGAGCTATCGTAAATGTGGGACCTGATTTAGGTGAACATAATGAATGTATTTTAAAACAAATTATCGGCTTAACAGATGAGGAAATCGAAAGTTTGAAAAATAAAGAAGTTATTTAGGAGTTGATCGAAATATGCTGGATCCAGTAATGATTACAGAAGTCAGTCCTCGTGATGGATTTCAAATAATTAAAGAGAACATTCCTACAACAGAAAAACTAAATATCATCAATCGTTTAATAGACTGTGGCTTTAAACAAATTGAAGTTACTTCTTTCGTTCATCCTAAAGCCGTACCACAACTTAGTGATGCAAGTGAAGTGTTAAAAAGGATACGTCGTGACAGAGAAGTTATTTTCCGAGCACTAATTCCAAACTTGAAAGGGTTAGAGCGTGCTATTGAAGCAGGCGTTCACAAGGTAAAGCTAATGCTATCATCAACAGATTCTCACAGCTTACACAATGCTAATGCGAGAACACTAGATGCAATGAAAGATTTTTCTGAAATTTCACGAAATTGTAGGGCGGCAGGTATTAATGTCTCAGGTTCTATTTCGGTTGCATTTGGTTGCCCATATGAAGGGCGTGTACCAATTGAACGACATATTATGCTGTGTGAGAAATATGACGAAATAGATATTACTGATATTTCTTTGGCCGATACGACAGGTATGGCTAATCCTTACGTAATAAAGGAAATTGTAAAAACATTGCGTGAAAAATTCCCTCACTTTCACTTTTCCCTACATCTTCATAATACAAGGGGTATGGCTTTTGCCAATGCGGTTGCAGGCTATGAAGCGGGTATTCGAGATTTTGACAGCTCCATTGCAGGTCTTGGAGGGTGTCCTTATGTACCGCTAGCGACTGGAAATATTGCGACAGAGGATATGATCCATGGCTTTGAGGAAATGGGCATAACGACCAATATTGATTTAGATGCTGTATTAGTACTAGCTCGTGAAGTACAGCAAAGGTTCCCTTCCTATGCTAGTAGCTTTCTCGTAAAGGCGGGGAAAAATTCTGAGTTAAGTATTTCGCCAGGCGGACAAAGAAAGTAGTGAAAGATGGATTTTCTAATACAATCCTGAACTTAGAAATGGTCGGTGAATAGGTAGAATGTCCCGTAGTGTTCAGGAGACATGTTTGAAGCGAAAACAGACCCAAGTAAATCATACTTGGGTCTGTGTTAAAAATAAGATAGCATTTTTCTTAGAATGTTTATAAGAATACATAAATTATTCGATTGTAGGATCTTTCTCTGACGACGAATTGGCCAATTTTAAAAATACTTCGTTAATATTTTTCATGCGGTTTTCAACTTTTTAAGAAATAATGGGGCTTTAACGGTTACGGGCATGAAAGATAAATGCTATGTACAAGAGAATGATTCATAGGCGTGGGTCATCGTCGGTCCTGATGAAAAAATAATGACATTTGAGCAAGACATTAAATGGGTAGGTGGACGGATAACCGAAAAGTGGTTGCATGATAGCTGGCTGTTAGAACATCAACTATAGGGAGTTCTTTATAAAAAGCGCGAGAAATCAATATTTAGAAACGTTGATTTCTCGCACTTTTTAAACGTGAATTTGCTTTGAAAAAAACTTAACCTCTTGCGATAATTGTTATTTCCATCCACGATATTCGTCATATTCTTTCCCCGGTTTAAGAAATTGAAATCCTTTAGATTTTACGAAAATTGCATGCATTATTAAACCTAGGATCGGTAGTCCGACAATCCAAATCCAGGTCCATAGATTACCTAAATAATAGTGGGACAAAGTAGTAATTCCTAGAAACCCTCCGTATCGTAGGAGGAGAATGAACAAAGGATCTTTCCTTACGAATGAATAAAACATAAAACGACCAATACCTAAGATACATATAGCTACTAAGAGTTGAATAAACAGCAAGACTAATCCTCCTTTTCTTTTTGTTGAAAATTCTTTCCTTAAGGAAACTTTAAAGGTATATTAATTTATTTTATTTGTGATTACAATATGAAAATATTTCGAATGAAATTGTGTATTAATCCCTAATAAAAAAACTGACAACATTAGTTGTCAGTAAAAAGAATGATATTACCTACCTTTATGTTTATTTTTAGACTTTTGAACTTTGATATTCCGAATATATTCTTTGCGTTCTTCTTTAAGTCGTTTACAGGTAACAGATTTTTCTTTTTTTCTAAGTGCCAATTCTGCTTTTATAGCTTCTTCGGCCTTAGAGGTGATACTTGGATTTCTTAGTTCTTTTGCAACTTTTCTTTGAAGCCTTTTAGGATTGATTTTCTTCATTTTAACTTGTTGGATAGGTATTCCATCATGTTTATCATTATTTTTGATAAAATCCAACATATTATTATTTACAAAATCAAAGACTTCTTGATCTTTAGGTTCATTCCCGAAAGTATACTTGTATGCTTTGTATTTGTTTTCAGAAATGTGTTCTATTAGCCCTATATAAAATTGCCCATCATTAAAAATGGTTAGTTTCATAGTAGGTCCCTCCTCATATTAAAATCGAATGATGGACATCCCGAGGAGGGGAAGGTTACTGACATCATATTTACAATGCATCCGGACTACCAACCGAATCGTGTTTTTTCATTCATGTAGTATTATAAACGATTTGTTATTATTTGTAATGGGACATTTGTGATTTCGCTATAAATAGTAACAAGGAATATAAATGATTTATGATTGAATGCAATAATAGTATCAGATCTTGGTGGCTCTTTCCGGGCGTAACCTTTTTGGAAAAGAATATTTCAAGTGAAAGATCTGGCATGAACCAATTGTTGATAAGAAGTAATTTATCAAGCTATTGCGTCGACAAGTCTCATTAATCTCGTGTATATCTACAATCCGTTTTAATGTTTAACTCTTATTAAATTGTATTTGAATAATAGTGTCATACCGATATTCATCAAAAAATGCACAAGAAAAGGCACTAAAATATTGTTTGTTTCAAAATAGATCCATCCGAAAATTAAACTTGGAACGGTTATATTTATTAACATTATAGGTTTTTTGAAGTATTGAATATGCATCCCTATGAACAATAAAGTTGTTAATATAATCGCAGTCCATGGTTGTTCTAGAAATACAAGAAGTAAATTTTGTATAATTCCCCTAAACAAAATTTCTTCAAATAACGCCCCTATAAACATAAAGGCAACAATACTTAATAACGAATAGTCTTGATAGCTTTTGTTAGTTTCGTCCATGTATTTCGAGGGAATAAACAATGTTAAAATTACCCCAAACAAAAGTAGACCGAATGAAGCGAGAATTATGCTCATTACCATTGTGAATGGCTGATTGAATGATAGGAAATCTTGTATTGTGAATACATCATAAACTATTAAAGCGAAAATGATAGCTACACAAACAAATGTAAAAGAAGAGAATACAAAAATAGCGTCTTTCGGGCTAAAATCCTTCTTTGTCTTTTTTGATTTGTCTTTCTCCATATCTTTCCTTCTTTCTTAATGCTTATAGAATAAAGAGATATTTTACCAAAATATTTTTGCAGAAAAAGCAATCGCTACTACTTTACCGATAAATAGTCTTTTTTTTAGAAAAAATCGAGGTTAGTAAAGGTAACCATGTAATCATAAATATTCATATATTCCAGAATTAGTTAAGTGAGCGAAATGTTGAGACAGGGGTTTTAGGTAATCCTAAGAAAGGCTGTTATCTGTGCTAGTGGGGTAAATTACAGATTTTTCGAACGAGAAAGCCCATGCAGGGTGTAGCCCGTCTTCAGACATGGGATGAAAGTGAGGTCAGACAAGAGGTAACTATTGCTACCTTAATTGTCTGAAAGGGTGTTATACTTCATCTATAGACTAGTAAAAGTCTATAAAACACGCTCGTCCATTGAAAATTGGATATTGTATAAGGTTCGATAGCCTAATTCATGCTATCGGTAAAACAATATGTGTCGTCACGAAAAAGACGCTAAAACATATCGGACGAAACCAACTATACGCTATGGTAACAGTAGTGTAGCCCTATCTGCTATATGCACTGGATAGGGAGGGGTAATGGGATACCCCAATCTTGAGAACTGTTCAAAACAGAAATGGACTGCGAACGCATAGTTACTCAGGAATCCCACTGACATTAGTCAGCTTGTCCCTTTAGGGGTGGGAGTCTCAAACAAGGGGAAATACTAGGGAAATAAAATATTAAAAGTGCCTAAATCCTAATTAGGGAAGACCACTTTTCTAGGATTGGTTATGGTGACTTAATTCTACCAAGAAAAGGTCTTCCTTTTTTGTCGTTTTATCCATTTACAAAATATTTTACACTCTCTTTTTCAATTGTCTATTAATGCTCACTAATAAGCTAATAATAATAGAAAGTAAAGTAACAATTATTAGCCCAATAGACATTATTAGACCATCTATATAATTAAGGAATCCTGCTGCGGCTAAAGCCAAAAAGCTGATGACGCTTAAAAATAAAGTAAGGAAAAAAATTTGGAAATAATGCATGTCATCCACCTCCTATTGTTGGTTTGTCTTTTTTATGGTGCGGTTATTATTTAACTTCTTTCAGTAAATGTTTTATGTAGCGAAAGCGAAGCGTCAGATACAAATGTTTTATGTAAGGTAAATGATTAATTTTTAATCCATGTAAGTAATCTTACAATTTGGAATGGGGCATACCAAGTAAGGATGAAACTACAAAGGAAAAATGTTACAACAGGAAAAAGCTTGTATTTTCCCTGTTCTTTTTTTTATACAGCACCAAGACTTAACAAAAAACTTATAAATAATAAACCGAATCCAGATATCATAAGAATTTCAAAGTTAATTGAATAAACGGAAGAGAAGCTCAATAGAACAGCACCGATTACTGCAAAAATAATGGATAGTTTGCTAAACATTTAAAAGCTTTTTTCGGAAAAAACCAATTTATTGTAATGGACTTTTTGTAAAATTTCTTCTTAAGTTAAAGAAAAAGTTATGATGATTTTTTGAAAGATATTGTGCAATAAAAAGAAAGATAAGAGGTAATGAAACCTCATTTCTCTTAATCTTTCTTACGTTTAAATATTAATTCAAAAAAAGTAGGAGTGCCGTGACCTTTTATTCCCGGTGCAAAGATTTGTACTAACTCCCATCCTTCTTTTTCATGATCATAAACAACTTTATGATAATCTTCCTCAGGAGTTAGTGTCCATGTGGATAATTGAATTTTCACAAATTTATGTTCATACAAGATAACAACCTCCTTATTCTTACTTTTATTTACGTTTTTTAGTAATTTAAAGTTTCAAAAATATTATGAAGTAAACAGTTCGAGGGTTTTTCGAAAGAGAATGTGTAGAGAGGGTGTTCACTATGGATTTTTATAAATATTTCCATTTAGAACTGATTGATGCATGCGAATTCGCAAAAGATACTTAAACACTAGATAAATAGTGTTCAGTAAAATTATTGATCTTTTCGGGGTTTTATAAAGAATGAACTGAATACAACAGAAAGCCCAATAAAAATGAATATTATTGCAATAGATTTATTTGGAATAAATGAATTGTATTCGAGGGGACCAGATAATCTGCCTGTTCCGCTTACAAGCAAGAAGATACCTAAAATAAATATTATATATCCAATTTTAGAATGTGTACCGTCTGTTTTCATTGCATAACAACTCCTAATATATAGGTTAATAACTTATATAAGGATAACATAATTAGGTAATGTTTGAAAATATGGATTGATTCAATTACTGCACAATATGAGGAAAGAAGGTAAAAGAATATGAGTAATCAAACTTTATGCTGTGATTATTGCGAGAGCACATATCGGGAAGTACCTATTATCGAAAAACCAAAACGATTTGCTTTGAATCGAGTTTATGATTTAACACAAGTCAATTCGGATGGACGAGAAGTGGATAATATCTGCTTAGAATGCTTGAAAGAGCAAATTGATGATTACGGGATCTAAATTACACAACGTGAGTAAAAGAAAAAGCAGCAGCGTTTGCAGACGCTACAGCTCTTTAAGAGATGTTAAACCTTCATGTAAATTAATAATCTTCTAATTATTGTTTATATTGATCTTCCTCAAATACCTGTTTTATATTTAGAAATATTCTTTTCTTTTTCAAAAATAGAAGTATTCTGTTCATATTTTTTGGGATTAGATAACTTTTCAAGCTCTTGTATCAACATATCCTCTAAATCTATGGACTCTTTCATGTTTTCTTGGGTTTGTTTAACCTCCCTAACAAGTAATCTAACTAATTTTTGTCCATTCGATTTCACAAGATATGTACGTATATAACCATCTTCATATCTAGTTTCGAATTTAGGTTTGATATTTTTCTCGTTTTCGTCTTCGTCTTTGTCTTTATGTATATTTTCAATTCCAAATAAATCTAAGAGACTTTCATTTTTTATATTTTTATTTACCTCTGTTTTCAAATAATTTATTGTATTACTGGTTTGAATTTTCATTCATAATTCTCCTTAGAAATTAGTATTTTGTTACACTTAATTATAACCTTTAAAGTTAATAAATGGAGGTTTTATTATGAAAATTCGTTCAGTACTTTTAAGAGCATTAGTAGCATTAAAGTCTACATTGTTAACTCGCCCCAGAAAGGAGTTTTAACAACTTACTTTACTTTTTATTATTAATCATAATTCTTATAGCAACTGGGACTCAATACTACTGCACAATATAAGTATTAAACGAAAAAAGTTTGGTGGGGATATACCTACCAAACTTATGAATTAGTTAGATCGAGATCTTTTTAAAAATAATAAAGCAAGGACAATTATAGCAAGACCTATCCAAATAAATTTATATGGTAAAACAATTAAATTCCAAACAATAAAAACGATGTGGACTACAAGATCAAGAAAAAACGACAATAATAAACCTGCTTTCTTTTTAACCAAATTATAACATATTAGTAGATTCAAAAAATAAAAGCCGCAGCGTCTTCACACGCTACAGCAAACTAATGAACAATATGAGTAAAGAAACTAATATAGAGACACTCGGCTGGGAGTGATCCAAAGTTTAACTATAAGAGACTATTTAAACTTATCAACTTTCTTAACTTTCATTGAAGCTACTTCTCCACAATTCGTACAAATAGTCAAAATTAGTGGTGAACTCGAAAAATGGACCATATCGAGCTTAATGGGTTTTACATTTGCCATAGATCCGCCTAATTCACCTTGTGCAAAGGAATCACCACCACAAGCCTTACAAACTAATTTATTATTTTCCGTGTTATCACCTTTTTATGTAATATATGTAAATTTTATCATGAAAATAGCCGCAGTGTCATCATACACAACAGCAACCAAATGAACAATATGAGTATTAAATGAAAAAAATAAAATCTATTTTTTATTAATTTGTTCTACTAACTTTTTTAAATTTAAATTTATTCAATATGCCACTGACGAAAATAAAGACAGCAAGGAATAGATGCTCCATTCATCGGCACAACTCCTCATTTTTAACTTTATTATAATATGGAAAGCTGCAGCCTTTGGACACACAACAATTCAGATTTGAAAGACATTTGATGATTTCAACTGGATATATCGAGGGAATTAAAATAATGGTGGGATAGCAAACTGCAATGACGTTTGGGGCGATGCATAAGGTCAAGCTATCCCGAAGTAAATATATGTAAACGCAATTAATAACATTCCAACTGTAAATATGGTTAAAAAGGGATTTTAAAATGACAAGGGCTATTATTAAACAAGCATTTTAGGTAGGCATCAGGTTAAATCCGTTATACATAAGTAGCGATTACTTTGAATATAAAAACGTACCTCTATTTAGGGATGTGATGTTTTAACAAAGGATTTTTACGAAAAAAAGCGAAGATTATTAAGAATTAAATATCTAATAGGTGGTATGTAACTATGTTAACAAAATATCGCTCCAATACATATATTCCGGAAATGGTGAAGGCAAGTAAAATGTTAGCCCATAGACATGATTTCGAGTATTCTTGCTCAGACGAGGCAGGAAGATTGTTGTCAGTGCTTGTTGGTCAAATTACACATGGGACAATCCTAGAAGTCGGGACTGGCTATGGTGTAGGCAGTGCATGGATTCTTTCTACCATTGCACCAAACGTACAGTTTGTCTCAGTGGATCATGCAAAGGAAAAAATCGATGCTACTGCTCAAACACTTCGTCATCAGCAGGCTGAATTTTTAGTAGGTGACTGGAAAGAAGCGATAGCAAAAGGTCCTTTTCAATTTATTTTTGCTGATGCAGCTGCTGCTAAAACAATTGAAGGCGAACAACTATTGGAGGCATTAGCTGTTGGAGGTATGTTAGTTATGGACGATTTTACGCCAGAAGAACATTTTCCAGAAGAATGGAGAGGGAAACCTGATAAGGTCAGGGACTTTTGGTTAAATCATAAGGAATTAAGAGCTACAGAAATTTATTTAACAGCAACATCTTGTGCTATCCTCGCAACTAAGCTGAAAGGAAAAGAATTATCAAAGTAAAGAATCCATACATATTATATAATGATTTCTTTATGAAGAGGTGAATCATTGGAGAACATGCCAGAGGGCTATTCTTATGTCCCGCAGCCTATTCGGAAAGATGGGGCGGGGTGGGTTGATAAAGGGCCGAGAGATATTATGAGGGATCTGGAAAATCCTGATATGCTTGTCCCTCCGAAAACAGATGCTGGACTTGTACCAAATTTAAAATTCTCTTTTTCTGATACGCATATGGTTTTAAAAAATGGCGGTTGGTCTCGAGAAGTTACTGCTCGTGATTTACCAATTGCCACTACATTAGCAGGTGTCAATATGAGTTTGACACCTGGTGGAGTACGTGAGCTGCATTGGCATCAACAAGCTGAATGGTCGTATATGCTTCTTGGTCATGCACGTATTACAGCGGTCGATCAAAATGGGCGTAATTTTATTGCCGATGTAGGACCGGGGGATTTATGGTATTTCCCGCCAGGAATTCCGCATTCCATACAAGGTCTTGAGGATGGCTGTGAATTTTTGCTGGTGTTTGACGATGGGCATTTCTCAGATCTAAGTACTTTTTCAATATCTGATTGGTTTGCTCATACTCCTAAAGATGTGCTGTCCTCCAATTTTGGTGTTCCAATGAGCGCTTTTAATCATATCCCGAAAGAACAGGTCTATATTTTTCAAGATAAGGTTCCAGGACCTCTAGACACACAAAAAGTACAATCCCCATACGGTACAGTCCCTCAAACTTTCAAACATAGCCTGCTTGCCCAGACCCCTATAAAAACTCCTGGTGGTAGTGTCAGAATTGTGGATTCAACAAACTTTCCTATTTCTAAAAATATCGCAGCAGCACTTGTCGAAATTAAGCCTGGTGCTATGAGAGAGCTGCATTGGCACCCAAATAATGATGAGTGGCAATATTACCTCCAAGGAAAAGGGCGTATGACAGTGTTTACAGCAAATGGTGTGGCTAGAACATTCGATTATCGTGCAGGAGATGTGGGATACGTGCCATTTGCAAATGGTCACTACATTGAGAATACCGGTACGGAGACATTATGGTTCCTTGAAATGTTTAAAAGTGATAGATTCCAGGATGTTTCGTTAAATCAATGGATGGCCCTTACTCCATCTGAGCTAGTACAAAGCAATTTAAACATTGGTCCTGAACTTGTTAATGTGTTAAGAAAGGAAAAGTGGCCGGTTGTAAAATATCCAGGATTTTCTTATTACCCAAGATGAGCGTATAGAAAAGCAGGTAGGAAAGAGACTCTTTCCCACCTGCTTGTTTTTAATATTGAAATTTATTTCTAGTAGCAAGTAGTATACCAATTGCTGGAACAGTACAAATAAGCATTGCTGCAAATGATAGTCCAGGCGAAATCTCGTATAAATAGCCACCTAAAAATGTAAGGATCGCTGTACTTAATCCCATTGCTAATGCAGAATAAAGGCCTTGTGCATTCGGAATTTGCTCCTTCGGCAATGTTTTTGTTAAATAGCCGATGAAAGCGAAATGCGCGAGAGCAAATGATAATGCATGTAATGTTTGAGAAGCGATAAATACCCATACATTCGGGAATAGGTAAATGAGTAGCCAACGTAATGATGAACCACTCGCTGCTAAAAGTAATAAAGAAGATGAGCGCCATTTTTTAAATAGTGTATCAGCCTTCATAAAGTATAAGATTTCGCAAATTACGGCGATGTTAATAATCATCCCCATGTAGAATGGATCAACATGTAAATCACCTAAATATATATAGCCGTAGCTGTAATAAGAAGCATGTGCGCCTTGCAACAGAATAACAACTAATAAAACAATAGGGAAGCCTTTAATTGTCCATAATGTTTTCATCGACAATGATTTTGCGCGTTGTTCTTTTGTCGGTACAACGAGTAACTCTTTTGGTGTAGCCATTTGTTGCATCAACAGCATACCGATCAGGCCGACCACCATACTCCAAAAGATAATGTTATTGCCAAAAGCACCTGTTAGCATACTAATGATTAATACTGCAATGACAAAGCCAAGGGAACCATAGGAGCGGCTTTTACCATAGTGTACATTTCCATGCTGTACGAGCGTTGCCGCACTACTTTCAACGGCAGGTAGCAGTGCTGGATAGAAAACGCTAAATAAAAGGGTAACAATAAGAAGCGAGATAAAGCTCGTGCTTAGTAAGTAAAATAAAGTTGTGATGAGGGCACCTATTGCTAGAATACTAACGAGTCGTTTTTTGTGCACATATTTTGCAAGCGTCGGGAAGAAAAATAGATTTGAAGTTGCTCGTGCTAAAAGACCGCAGCCCATTATGACGCTAGCCTGTGAGACAGTAAGATGTTTGGCATCTACAAGCCAACCAGTCCAGTAAGGTAAGAAAATACCCCATGTAAAGAAAAATGCAAAGAAATTTTGAGAAAGCCATCGTTGATTGTTCATAAATTTTCCGTACCTCCAATTTAACTATGTTGAATAATAGCACGTTCATCGGTACAATAATGTGAGATATCTCACATTTTTCAAGAGGAGAGAGTGAAAAAATGCATATACTGACAGCTGAGGAACGTTCATACTATCTCGATAAATATCCAATTGATGATTTTTTCTCATTTGATATAAATCCATTTCTGGAGGTATGTAAGTTTGACAAAGGCGAATGGATTTTTCAAGAAGGATCATTTCCGGATACGCTATACTACATGATTGAAGGGAAAGCGAAAATATATATGACGCATAAAAACGGCAAGGTCTCACTTATCGAATACCCAGAGCCACCGCGTTTTATGGGTGAAATTGAGTTGCTTAATGAGGCGAGATATACGAAGGGGATTCAGACAGTAACCGAGACGATTTGTTTTTCGATTACACAGTCCTGCAAAGAAAAGTTACTCACGGATGTACTATTTTTACGTAAACTTTGTGTGTTTTTAGGGGAAAAGTCGACCAAAATGACGTCAAAATATACACAAAATCAAGCGTATCCACTTGAAAATCGACTTGCTGCCTTTATCCAATTATCGTCAGATCAAGGTATCTATAAAGAAAAGCATACGGAAATCTGTGAATATTTAGGGGTTTCCTATCGGCATTTATTATATGTACTGGCGCAATTTTGTGAAGAAAAAATTTTAGAAAAGAGAAAGAATGCCTATCACATTATGAATGAAAAGCGACTTTCCGAATTGGCACAGGAGATACAGTGAGGGATACTACAGCTTATTGTATTCACTTTTTTTAATCAACCAGCGTGCAATCTCCTTGCCGCTATGGTAGAAGTTAATCTCATCGACTCGTTGGTTTTGTACGGAGATATTTAGGGTTTCGTCTATAACGCCAAAAGGTATAACCCTTATACATTGGTGTTTGTTAGGTGAAAATCTTTTGTGCTTTGCCTTAGCTTCCATGTGAGCTTTAGCAGATTTCTGTGCATTTTGGAATGGACAAGCAAGTAATTCTCCTTGTTCCAATGTTGTGCTTGGTGAATAACAATTACTTTTCATTCAACATGCCCCCTTTGTCGTTAGTGTTATTGTACAAGACATGCGGTCGGAATAGTCTTCATTTACAAGGCTTTAACGAAAACTTAAAGTTTTGTCAGTCAATTTTGTCTTGGCATAATTGCGTCTGGAGGCTATAACTTCTTTAAGAGGACGTTTGTACATACTCTGAAAGAAGTTGCATTAGTAAAATGTAACCGTATTCATGCCGTTAACGAATAGAAATCATAGAAAACTTGTATAATTCCAAGAGAAAAACACGTACTCAAACTATTGTGAATTTTCCTGACAAAACGTATTATTGTAATTAGATTTAACGTGAAAGGTTTCACAGAGTCACGTAATCGTGAGGAGGAATTTTTAATGAGTGCAATTCGAGTAGGTATTGTAGGTTATGGAAATTTAGGGCGCGGAGTAGAGTATGCTATCTCGCAAAATCCAGATATGGAATTAGTAGCGGTATTCACACGTCGCGATCCTTCAACTGTAAAAATTGCAAGTAATGCAAGTGTATATTTAGTAGATGATGCTGAAAAATTTCAAAATGACATTGATGTAATGATTTTATGTGGTGGCTCAGCAACAGATTTACCCGAACAAGGACCACACTTTGCACAATGGTTTAATACAATTGATAGCTTTGATACGCATGCGAAAATTCCTGAGTTTTTCGAGGCAGTCGATGCAGCAGCTCAAAAATCTGGAAAAGTATCAGTCATTTCAGTTGGCTGGGATCCAGGTTTGTTCTCATTAAATCGTATACTTGGGGAGGCAGTTCTACCAGTGGGCACAACTTATACTTTCTGGGGAGACGGTTTAAGTCAAGGACACTCAGATGCTATCCGTCGCATCGAAGGTGTTAAAAATGCAGTACAATACACATTACCAATTAAAGAGGCTGTAGACCGTGTTCGTAACGGTGAAAATCCTGAGCTGACAACGCGTGAAAAACATGCACGTGAATGCTGGGTTGTTCTTGAGGAAGGTACAGATGCTACAAAAGTTGAGCAAGAAATTGTGACGATGCCGAACTATTTTGATGAGTATGATACTACAGTAAACTTTATTTCTGAAGAGGAATTTAAAGCAAACCACACTGGCATGCCTCACGGTGGATTCGTAATTCGTAGTGGTGAAAGCGGCGCTAACGAAAAACAAATTCTTGAATTCTCATTAAAGCTTGAAAGTAATCCAAACTTCACTTCTAGTGTTCTAGTAGCTTTTGCACGTGCAGCTCATCGCTTAAATCAAGCAGGAGACAAAGGTGCAAAAACAGTATTCGATATCCCATTCGGTCTGTTATCCCCAAAATCAGCTGCTGAATTACGTAAAGAACTTTTATAATATACTTATTCAAAATCCCGATTATCATATTATTTGATAATCGGGATTTTTTTAGCAAGTCTAATCCCAAGCACGTCAATATGTATAGCGTAGCCATGGTGTAAACAATACAAAGTTGACCCACAATATATCGGACAACAAATTACTTGAGGTCCAATCATGACAGGAAGTACATTCGATTCTACACCGGGTGGTAAAGGGAACTTGGACTACAAAGCGAAAACTCCTCTCATGATTTTTCTTAGCAACAGTTGCGATACTTGAGTTTTTGTTTAAATAAGACAAATTATTGTTATTTGGTAATAAATTATAATTTATGGTTAAATAAAACTATTTTGACCCGATATACTATGTGGTTCGTATTTAATTTCTATTAATATAGGCTGAAATTAAATATATTACGGTGCTGGTATAAATGTATTACCAACGAAAGCTTTCTTAACTAAATTGGAATAAACGATGAGGTGAATGAAGTGCAAATTATTCTTCTGTATGAAGCTGCAGTTAGGGAGTACCATAGACAAGAGGCGCTTAGCAATCCTAACCTTGTAAAGGGGCAACCACTTGGCGGAAAAAATGAAATTGAAGTTGAACGTGATGGTAAAGCATATACACTCACTCTATCTGATGAAGTAAAGTATTTAAAAGCTATGACAGAGAAAGAAATCGCAAAGATGGACATGCGATCGGTAAATCCTGATCCTTCCGATATTTTTTCGTATCGTCCACAGGATCAGTGGCTTATTTTTAGTCAATATTTGAGTGACACGGGCTTTTTTACGGGCAAAGAATCACACACAATTGACGACATAGAAAATATGCTGGTAGACATAACGGACGGTCTAGATAATTTGGATATATCCCAGATGAAAGGAAGGGATATTAAAGTAGGACGGACGCCAATTACACAAGAATTAAGTTCTACAGAAGCACAGTTGGAACTTGCTGCTTCAACAGCTGCTTTAAAATTTTTTAGTGAAAAGTATTTAACAGGTGATATGAAACAGGGCTTCGATGACTTAATCGATCAATATGTTAAACATAATGAAAGCCGTGTGATAAATCATGCTTCTCAAGAAGAAAAGTTTTATAGAGGACGTGCGAAAGTATTTGAGATGCGAGGTATGGATACTTCATCTTTAAGTGCTGAACTTGAGACTCCCACCCCTAAAGGGACAAGCTGACTAATGTCAGTGGGATTCCTGAGTAACTATGCGTTCGCAGTCCATTTCTGTTTTGAACAGTTCTCAAGATTGGGGTATCCCATTACCCCTCCCTATCCAGTGCATATAGCAGATAGGGCTACACTACTGTTACCATAGCGTATAGTTGGTTTCGTCCGATGTGTTTTAGCGTCTTTTTCGTGACGACACATATTGTTTTACCGATAGCATGAATTAGGCTATCGAACCTTATACAATATCCAATTTTCAATGAACGAGCGTGTTTTATAGACTTTTACTAGCCTATAGATGAAGTATAACACCTTTTCAGACAATTAAGGTAGCAATAGTTACCTCTTGTCTGACCTCACTTTCATCCCATGGCTAAAAACGGGCTACACCCTGCATAGGCTTTCTCGTTCGGAAAATCTGTAAGAGAGATCTATCCATTACTAATAAACTAGGTAAAATAAATTATACAGTAGCAGAAATTACTGAAATGATAGAGAGCTATAAAGAAAAATTTAACACTCTCAAAAATAAACCAGAGGTTGATGCCTTGATGTCTCAAATACAAAAGCAATATTTGAAGTTTGCGACAAAAGGAATCTCTCCATATGACAAAGACGATGAAGCTGCTAAGGGCTTTATCCAAGATAAATCAGAAAAAACCTTTATTCATATTGCAGATTATTGGAAAAGATTATTGGAATAGGATGAAACTATTTTTCGATATTGATAAAAATACTTAGGTAGAGAAGGATTACCTTTTTATAAAAACAAAACATAAATTTTCTGGTTCAGAATCCATTTTGATCATTTTTCAAAATGGATTCTTTTAACATTGAGGAGATAAATGGTCTAAGCGCTTGCGAATAATCTAGATGAAATATTTCATATTGGCGATAAGGTAAAAGTGGGCTATGATGGTAAAATAAAGGATAAAGTACCAATTGGAATTGCTACACTTACTATAGAATTAATTTAGGAATATCTACTAAAGTAGTTGTACCAATCTAACGTTGCTACTTTGTAATTGGGGGAGTTTTATATGGAAAAAGTAAATTTTTTCAAAAGTGAACTATTTCATGAAAATGCTGAGAAAACTTTTTTGATACACAAAAATAAAATTACAGATATAATACCGAAGGCTGATATCCAGCATGTCGGTAGTTCAGCAATTCCTAATAGCATTACTAAGGGTGATTTAGACATCCAAGTACGTGTTAGTGCTGAACAATTTTCGAAAGCAGTAGAGCTTCTATCTAATTTATATGAAAGAAATAATGAAAGTGTCAAAACAGATACATTTAGGGCATTTAAAGATGATACAACTAATCCTCCTTTAGGAGTTCAATTAACTGTAATTGATTCTGAGTTTGATTTCTTTTGGAAATTTAGAGAAGTTTTATTGGCAAATAATAAATATCGAGATGCATATGATAAATTGAAGAAAGAATACGAAGCCAAATCGATGGATGCCTATAGGGAAGCTAAAGATATCTTTTTCCAAAGACTCATGGAAACTCCTGAGTTTAAGAAATATGATAAGTAATTTTTGAATGGAACAACTCTACGTATGGTGATTGGCCTATAATTTAAAAGATTTTAAGCTTTGAAGACTTTTAACCTTACATAACCAGTTGAATGGGGAGGTTATCACATATGACTACAGACATTATTATTCAATCTAAGTGTATTCCACCGAGACCTTCCAATCATTGTATTAGTAGAGCTTTATTAATGAGAACATTAAAAAAAAGCCTAGACCATACTTGTACACTTATTCATAGTGGAGCAGGGTATGGCAAAACAACAATCCTTACACAATTTCTACATGCACAATCAAGCAAATTTTCCTGGTATAGTGTGTCGGAGGAAGATGATAATATATTGCCGTTTTTAAGACATTTATTTTATAGTATCACACGTATTGTTCCGAGCTTCGGTCAAGAATTTGATGCATGGAATCAATTATCCCGTTTTCCGAAAATAGAGGAACTAAATCGTTGGTTTAAGCTGTTTGTCAACAGTTTATGTGAAATCGAAGGGCCGATTCTAATTGTTATTGACGACTACCATCTTGTTGATCATGAATTTCATATTAATTATGTGATGGAAAAAATAATTGAGTTTTCACCACCGAATGTTCATTTTATTATCGCCTCTAGAACGTTGCCGAATTGGGATATTACGAGAAGATTAAAGCTACAAAAGAAATTACTCGTTATTGCAGAAGGAGAATTAGCATTTTCTTCAGAGGAAATCGCTGTTTTTTTCGAGGATTATGTAGCAGTGCATTTAACAGATGAAGAAATATCTAAGGTTTTAGAAATTACAGAGGGCTGGGCAATTAGTATTTCTTTATTAGCTGAGCAATGGAACAATGAATCGTTAGCGCATTGGCTAAATATTTCTACAAATGATCTTTTCACCTATTTATCGGAGGAAGTTTATCTTAAGATGTCAGCATTCGAGCAAGAGGCTATACTAAAACTGGCGATTTTTCCCACATTTTCTGAGGAGTTTATCACACAATTTTATAGTTCGGAAATAGCAGAGGCGTTAAAACTGTTTATACAGCGACATTTATTTATTCAACCGATCACAACGGATGGTTTATATCGTTTTCATGCATTGTTCATTCGTTTTTTAGAGCTAAAATGGCGACAAAATGCTTCGCAATATATTGCATTACATAAACAAGCAGCATTGTATTATGTAAAAGAGAAAAATATACAAGCTGTTCTTCATCATGCATTTAAAACGAATGATCAGGATTTTAGTGGTGAGTTATTACAAAATCATGCCGAAAGTCTAGTCCGTGCAGGGCAATTTGAGTGGCTATTAGAAAAAATAAATCGATTTACAGCTGATGAAAAATCGGAATATTACAAATTATATTATTTTGAAGGTGAGTGCCACCGTTATCGTGCTTATTATGAAAGAGCGAAGCAGTCCTATGAACATTGTGCAAACATCGCAAAAAATAAGAATGATTATCTCTTTATGACGAAAGCCCAAGCAGGTTTAGCACATATTTATCTCGATACAATCCAGCCGGCATTGGCAGAGCCGCATTTAAAAAGAGCGTTAGAGTTAGCGGATCATACGCCGTTAAACGAAGAGGAACTTCTCGAATTGCAACGTCAGTATGCAGAAAATTTGGTGAATTTAGGGAAGGCGAAAGGCGCACAAATTTTTATAGGTGAGGTTGCTTTGACAGAGGATGTGCTACAAAGAGCAAATGTTGATGTTCGCATATTGTTAAGAACAGGGCAGCTACTAGAAGCAAAGGAATTGCTGACGCAGAGATTGGAATTACCACCACAGCTTGTCGCGACACATAGAGAGAGTGAGCTATTGGCATCATTTGTCTATGCGTTATTAGGGCTAGGGAAGGATGCTTGGTATGCCGCTCAGCATGGGATTCGTAGGGGATTACGTGAAAAATCGGTTTTTATTGAGGCTGTTGGCTATATTCGCAAAGCACATGCATTACTATTAATAGATTTTCCTGATTATCAAGGAGCCTGCAATGCTTATGAAAAAGCCCTTACATTGTTGAATACCATTAATATTTCTCGCGTAAAGGCCGAGCCGTACATGGGACTTGCAATTGTCAAACATGCGCAAGGAGATATTATCTCTGCTAAAAAATATGTAGCGCTCGGATTACGGGAAACGGAGCAAGTACAAGATGCATGGATGACCGCTCTTATATTAATCGCTGAGGTTAAAATTATTATTTCTCAACAGGAATTTGAACGGGCGAAGCAATTATTAATGAAGGCACAGCGATTATTCCAGGACTGTGGCGATCAAAATGGGGAGATGCATGTACTTTTCTTTCAATCTGTCATTGCCTTCAAAGAAAATAATCCTCAACAATTCAATCATTATTTTCAGCAGTTTGCACAGCTATGTATTACAAATGGTTATGACTACTTTTTACAAAGGAAAACCATCCTCGGTCCACCGAATAGGATGATTTTTTATGAGCTTTTACAATTTAGTAGAAAGTGTGATGGGGAAAATGCTGCTATTTTAGCGATGCGTAGCTTTTTTCAAGTAGAGGATAATATTGTTTATCCGCATGAGGAAATACAGATGAACTTTTTAGGCAGTCTACATTTAATAAGAAAGCATCGAAAGCTTGAGGATAAAGAATGGCAACGTGATAAATCGAAGGAGCTCTTCGTCTATTTATATTGTCATCGCAACCGATTTACGCCAAAGGAAGAGATTGCACAGGCATTATGGCCAGAGCGAAATGTTGAATCGCTAGATCGAGATTTTAAAG
The DNA here is from genome assembly GCF_044763105.1 of Lysinibacillus sp. NPDC096212. Taxonomy (NCBI): domain Bacteria; kingdom Bacillati; phylum Bacillota; class Bacilli; order Caryophanales; family Bacillaceae; genus Lysinibacillus; species Lysinibacillus sp. NPDC096212. The sequence goes on from NZ_JBIWFQ010000036.1 coordinate 31,066, forward strand.
TTGTATTGAATACGTTATTAAAAGTGCTTGAGCCAAGTAGAAACGCGCGTCAGGAAAGCTTTTTCATTCAGCGTAAAAATAATATGTACCAATTGCAGCAAATTCAATTTCTACAAATCGATGCCGAACGCTTTCTCTATTTTTATGAATTAGGGATGGAGGAGTTCGATCCACAATTGTCAAACGAATGGCTGCAGCTTGCTGAAACGAGCTATACGGATGTACTTTATGCTGAAAAAAAGCAGTTAGATTGGCTCATACAGGATCGAGAAAAGCTAGATTCAATGTATATTGAAGTACTGGAAAAATTAGCACAAAATGCGACGCGGCAACAAAATTTTAAGCAAGCTATTTTTTATGCAGAAAGAATAATTCGTGAGGATCCATTATGGGAAGAAGGCTATCGGTTGTTGATGTATAGTTACTATCAATTACAAAACCGCTCCCTTGCGTTAAAATGGTATGAAAAATGTGTGCAGCAATTAAAAAATGAACTAAATACAACACCGATGGAATCGACGATGGTTGTTTATGATTTAATAATGGGCTAGTATATATTGGACAGTTGGTTATTTTGGGGATATTATCTTAACATGGGATTGATTTCCGTTCCCACTGGCTGGGAGCGTCCGATGACCCGGGTCCGGTAGGGTATCATCAGTGACGCTAATCTCCAAGGAGTCACCCAGTCTCCACTCCAATCAACCGGCACCTACAAGAAAAAGCCATAACAACTTTTGATGAACATTTATGTATTTTAATCAATAATTTTTATAATATTTGGAGGAACTACTATGTCATTTTGTAAGGTAAGTAAGGCGAATATTTACTATGAAATAATTGGGACCGGAACACCAATCGTTATGCTCCATGGATATTCCCCAGACCATCAACTAATGAAGGGATGTATGGAGCCTGTTTTTGCAGAAAGGGAGGGCTGGAAACGAATCTATATTGACCTTCCAGGAATGGGCAAGACGACAGACTACGAAAAGATCAATAACTCAGATGAAATGCTCGAGGCCGTTATAGAACTAATTCACTCATTAATACCAAATGAACGTTATTTATTAGTAGGAGAATCTTATGGTGGATATTTAGTCCGTGGAATTATGAGAGAGTATCATGAACAAATTTTAGGGGCTGCGTTTATTTGTCCGTTGATTATTCCAGATAAACAAAGTCGAACTGTGCCAGAACAAAGTGTTGTCTCGGCGGATAAAGACTTTTTATCGACACTAACGAAACAGGAGCTAGAAGATTTTAGCTCGCATCTAGTTGTTTTAGATGAATATAATTGTCAGCGTTACACAAATGAAGTGTTTGCAGGTATAGAAAAAGCAGATGTGGCATTTTTAGAAAAAATCCAAAAAAACTATAGTTTTTCTTTTCCTGTAGATGAGATTTCATTTGCTAAACCTTGCTTATTTTTGCTAGGTAAACAGGATTCCATGGTTGGCTATAAGGACGCTTTTGCTATTTTAGATAAATTTCCAAGAGCAGCCTTCACCATTTTAGATAAGGCTGGGCATAACTTGCAAATTGAACAAGCAAATTTGTTTACGAATCTTATGAGTGAATGGTTGGAGCGGGCAGTGGAAATTAACGATTGAAATACATTTTTAAAAAGACAAAATGAAATCCATTGATCGATTGAAGAATTCACAAGACACCAATGAGTTCAATATTAAAAGAAGTCCTGAATCGAATTTAGTAGAAGGGATAGTTGCAAATAGATATTAGGAAAATGCGATATTTCATAATGGTGGCAGAAGAATTGAATTTTAGTCGTGCAGCAGAACGTCTGAGGATGGCGCAACCTCCTTTAAGCCAAGAAATTCGTAAATTAGAAGTAGAATTGGGAGTTCAACTTTTTAATCGAACGAAAAGAATGGTTGAACTTACGGATGCTGGGAAGATATTTTTAGAAGGATCTAAACAAACACTGCTTCAGTTAGAAAGAACCATAAAAGAAACACAACTCGCAGCTGAAGGGAAAATAGGGAGCTTAATTATTGGTTTTGTCGATTCCACAGAAATTGTTATAGAAGTTCTTAATAAATTTCGAGAACGCTTTCCTAAAATCCATCTTATTTTACGTGAAATGACAACGGAGCAGCAATTAAAAGCGCTTTATGAGAAACAAATTCATATTGGATTTATTCGTTCTAAACAAAACAACGGAATTCTCTCTTCTGAAGTTTGTTCGGAAGAATCTTTAAAATTGGTTTTACAACAAGATCATCCTTTCGCCTTATTGCCCGATATACCACTCCGATTGTTAATTGATGAACCATTTATTTTGTTTCCGCGTCATATGGGTCCTAATTTTTACGATTTAATTATTAGCTACTTTTGGGATCATGGTGTAAGTTTAAATGTTGTCCAAGAAGCTATTCAAATGCAAACGATTGTTAATTTAGTGGCAACCGGAATGGGAGTTTCTGTCGTTCCATCGTCGGTGGAAAGCTATAAACATCCTGGGGTTATCTATAAAAAAATCCAAGAGACTACACCAAAAGTAAATTTATATGTTAGTTGGAGAGAAGATGAAAAATCTGCAGTAGTTAATCATTTCTTAACAGTTGTTAGAGAGATGTATTCGATTTTGAAATTTGATCACCAAAAATAAAACCCCATCCTAAAGGGGATGGGTAATAAAATATTATTAACCTGTTTTACTCGGGTCGTACTCAACGAAACCTTCTAATACTTTGTCAATCTGATTCATAATTTCAATGTCTAGTTTGATACCTGAAGCGAGCGCATTCTCTCTTACCTGTTCTGGGCTCGAGGCACCGATAATTGCTGAGGAAACGTTCTGATTTTGTAGTACCCAAGCTACTGCGAGTTGAGCGAGAGTAAGATCAATCTCTTGTGCGATGGGTTTAAGCTTCTGAATAGCAGTGAGCACATTATCGTTCATCCAACGTTGTGCAAGTTTATTAAAAAATGGTTTGCCTGCCGGAGAATTAGCACGTGATTGGGCTGGTACCGGTTTTTGGGGTAGATATTTTCCAGTGAGAACACCTTGTGCTAAAGGCGACCATACTACTTGCCCAAGTCCCTCACGTTGACAGGTTGGTATAATATCGCTTTCGATAACTCTCCACAACATTGAATACTGGGGTTGGCTTGCGATGAACGGAATTTTCAATTCCCGTGAAAGTGCTGCACCACGGGTGATTTGTTCTGCTGTCCACTCACTTACACCAATATAAAGCACTTTACCTTGTCTTACAAGATCTGCGAAAGCTAACATCGTTTCTTCAAGTGGAGTAGTTGGGTCATACCTGTGTGCATAATAGACATCTATATAGTCTGTTTGTAACCGACGCAAAGATGCATGACAATTTTCTAGAATATGTTTTCGTGATAAACCTTTATCGTTTTGCCCATTCCCAGTCGGATGGCACACCTTTGTACATAGTTCAATGCTCTCCCGGCGAATACCTTGTAAAGACCTGCCGAGTATTTCTTCAGCTTTAGTTTCTGAATAAACATCAGCAGTATCGAATGTAGTTATACCGACATCTAGTGCTGCTTTAACACACTCTTTTGCAGTATCCTCATCTACTTTACCCCCATGATTTATCCAGTTTCCGTATGCTATCTTGCTTATTGTCAATCCGCTATTGCCAAGTTTACTAAACTCCATTATAGACCCTCCCTTTAAAAGTGCTATCTTCATTATAAAAACCAGATTTCAATATGGATAATATATTATTACTAATGAATTAATATGAATTTTATATAATAAAACTGTTTTGCTGTTGTTGCAGAAAAAGTGGCAGCTTACACTGTATTTTCTAAAATGTTCCGATAAATCGATGAAACATTCCGATAAAACCTGAAATTGTTCCGATAAATCTCAAAATTGTTCCGATAAAACACGAATTTATTCCGATAAATCTCTCATCCCCGGAAAAAAACTTTCACCCACCTAAAAAGGGAGCTCATTTAAAGATTTTTGTCGCTGTCGTTGCACTTCGCTGCAGAGATAGTTGGCTCAATAAACTGACCCAACTATCTTGTAACTAATTTGTAACTTAAGTTTTATATAGTGTTTACATAGCAACGAAAACGCTTTCTATTTTAGTTCATGATGAAAGGGGTATTGGGATGAAGAAGCATTGGTTAATTATGCTTTTATTGATGCTGACAATGTTGATGGTGGCTTGTAATTCAGACGGTACGAAGGTTAATTCAACAGGTGGTAAGGCTTCGGAGGATGATACAAAAGGTACAGCTGAGGAAGGGGGCACTATTAAAATCGGTGTGCTTGCGTCATTGACGGGTGCTCTTGAGTCGTATGGGAAACAAACACAGCATGGATTTGAATTAGGAATTGATTATGCTACAGGCGGTACGATGGAGGTTAACGGTAAGAAAATAGAAATTGTCTATGAAGATACAGAAACAAAGCCTGAGGTTGCTGTACAAAAAGCGACAAAGCTATTAGAAGATGACAAGGTTGATTTCTTAGTTGGTTCCTCTAGCTCAGGTGATACGCTCGCTGTACTACCACTTGCGGAAGAATATCAAAAAATTATGGTGGTGGAGCCTGCAGTAGCGGATAGCATTACGGGCTCAGAATTTAATAAATATATTTTCCGTACAGGTCGAAATTCTTCTCAGGATGCTTATGCTGCAGCGGCGGCGATTGCGGGAAAAGGTGTTAAAATCGCAACGTTTGCACCGGATTATTCTTTTGGCTGGGACGGGGTAAAGGCATTTAAGACAGCTGCAGAAAAGCTAGGCGCAGAAATTGTTTTAGAGGAATATGCAGATCCAGCAGCAACTGATTTTACGTCTAATTTGCAAAAAGTAATTGCTGCAAAACCAGATTATTTATTTGTCGTATGGGCTGGAGCAAACTCACCGTGGAATCAAATTGCAGATTTAAAAATTCAAGAAAAGGGCATTAAAATTTCAACGGGTGCACCAGATATTATTGCATTAAAACTTATGAAACCATTAATTGGTATGGAAGGGTTCTCTGTTTATTATCATACGTTACCACAAAATGATGTCAATAAATGGTTAGTGGAGGAACATCAAAAACGCTTCAATGAAATTCCGGATTTATTTACGCCAGGAGGCATGTCTGCAGCCATCTCTATTGTTGATGCGCTGAAAAAATCAAATGGCGATACAGATGCGGAAAAACTTATCGGCATTATGGAAGGAATGTCATTTGAAACACCAAAAGGAACGATGACTTTCCGAAAAGAAGATCATCAAGCATTACAGTCGATGTATTCGATCCGTTTAGAAAAACAAGATGGTGTAGATTATCCAGTACCAGTGCTAATTCGTGAGCTTAGCCCTGAAGAAACGGCACCTCCAATCTTGAATAAGTGAAATTACGAGACAGATATTTTCTGTCTCTCTTCACCCACTTTCAAATGAGAATGGGTGAAGAGAGATAGAAGTACTAGAAAGGAGAATACGATGGAACCTATTTTACGAACAGAAAACTTAACTATTCGTTTTGGCGGACACACAGCTGTCGACCAGGTGAATTTTAATATGCCGGAAAAGCATTTGAAATCAATTATTGGACCTAATGGAGCTGGAAAAACAACCTTCTTTAATTTGCTTAGTGGAGAATTAAAGCCGACTGCCGGGGATGTCTATTTTAAAGGACAGTCACTTGCGAAAAAATCAGCAATTGAAAGAACACGAATGGGTCTCGGGCGTTCTTTTCAAATTACGAATGTTTTCCCGAACTTGACAGTTTTAGAGAATGTCCGTTTAGCTGTGCAATCCAAGGAGAAAGTTCGTTACCAATTATTTCGCCATTACAAAAGCTATAAGGCGATTACCGAAAAAGCGGAGGAGCTATTAACACTTGTCTTGCTTGACAATAAAAGAGATGCCTTTACGACAATGTTGTCCCATGGGGAAAAGAGAAAGCTTGAGATTGCTATGCTGTTAGCACTTGATACGGAAATCCTTTTACTTGATGAACCAACGGCAGGCATGTCCTTAGAGGAGGTGCCAACGATTTTAGAAGTTATTCGCACCATTAAAAATCAAGGTGATAAAACCATTCTGCTTATTGAGCACAAAATGGATATGATTCTAGATTTGTCGGACTCGATTATGGTGCTATTTAACGGCCAGCTTCTTGCGGATGGAACTCCAGGGGACATCATGAAAAACGAAACCGTACAAAATGCATATTTAGGAGGTCTGTACGATGAACACCTTACTGAAATTAAATGATGTCCACACATATATCGGTCAATACCATATTTTGCAAGGAGTCAATTTTGAGGCCATGGAGGGGCAAGTAAGTGTACTGCTTGGTAGAAATGGAGCGGGTAAAACGACCACTTTAAAAACGATTATGGGGTTAACACCTGCCTCAAAGGGCGAGGTGGAATTTCGCTCACATTCTATTAAAAAAAGCCCTACCTATAAAGTTGCAAAATTAGGAATAGGTTATGTACCTGAAAACCAAGGGGTTTTTGCAGATTTAACCGTTGAGGAAAATATGAAAGTGGCCATGCGTAAAGAAGATACGGCTACTTTCGAGCGACAAAATTATGTGCTAGAGCTGTTTCCTGATCTGAAGAAATTTTGGAAGAAGGCTGGCGGACATCTTTCAGGTGGTCAAAAACAAATGCTGTCCATGGCAAGGGCATTTATCAATGATAGTAAGTTAATGTTGATTGATGAGCCATCTAAAGGACTGGCGCCCATAGTGGTAGAGAAAGTAATGGAGGCCATCGTTGAAATGAAAAAGCAAACGTCCATCATTCTTGTTGAGCAGAACTTTCTGATGGCGAGCCGAATTGGTGATACGTATACATTGATTGATGATGGCAGAACAGTTCACTCGGGTAACATGCAGGATCTTATCCATCATGAAGAATTAAAAAGAAAATATCTTGGAATCGGATAAAGGTGGTGTACTTTATTGGAGCTATTCGTCAATTTAGTCATTAATGGCCTGGCAACTGGCATGTTAATTTTTTTACTAGCGGCAGGTCTGACGTTGATTTTTGGACTAATGGATGTTTTGAACTTTGCTCATGGTGGTTTATTCGTTTGGGGGGCTTATGCTGGGATCTTTACGTATATGTTCACAGAGAGCTTTCTAATTGGCATTGTAGGTGCCGTCGTAACAGGGGCTTTATTAGGACTCATTACTGAAAAATTAATTATCACACCTGTGTATGGCAATCATATTCAGCAAATTTTAATTACATTAGGGCTGATGCTTGTGCTACAGGAGTTGATTAAAGTTGTTTTTGGTCCAAATGGTGTGGCAGTGAAAACACCGAGCTACTTAGCAGGCAGCTGGGAAATTGGAGACGTTATTATTATAAAATATCGATTATTTATTATTGTTGTAGGTTTTATCATTTTCGCTATTTTTCAATACATGCTTAAGAAAACGAAGATTGGGCTTATCGTTCGGGCGGGTGTACAGGATAAAGAAATGGCACAGGCACTTGGCATTCATATAAAGCGAGTATTTTTATATGTCTTTATGGTTGGTGCGGCATTAGCAGCACTTAGCGGCATGTTGATGGCTCCGTATTCAGGTGTCATCTATGCGGAAATGGGCATGGAGTATGCAATCTTAGGTTTTATCGTTGTTGTAATCGGAGGAATGGGTAGTTTTTCGGGCTCACTATTGGCAGCTATATTAGTCGGTTTAGCAGGTAGCTTTATGGCTTATTACGTGCCAGTGCTATCGCTTGCGGTCAATATGATTTTAATGGCCATTGTTTTAATTTTCCGTCCACAAGGTTTATTTGCTATGAGAAAGGAGAGATCAACATGAAGATGAGGCTTTCAATGCAGCATGTATGCTTTTTCCTCGTGTTAGCTATTTTAGTGCTTCTCCCTTTCGTTAATGATTCAAGGACGCTCATCATTTTATTAACGCAAATTTTTATTTTCGGTATTTTAGCAATGAGTTATGACATTCTCCTTGGCTATACAGGTATTGTATCGTTCGGGCATGCGATGTTTTTTGGTTTAGGTGCCTACACAACGGCTGTCATGCTGAAACAAATGGAGCCAACGCTTTCAACATTTTTATTATCCATCTTAGTCGGCATGGTGCTAGCAGGGTGCATTGGCTTCTTAGTAGGATTACTGACACTTCGATTAAAAAGTCATTTCTTTGCAATGCTGACATTATCTTTTTCGGGACTATTTTTAGTAGTGGCAGAAAAATGGCGTTCTGTTACATATGGAAATGATGGTTTTACGTTTAGAGCACCCGAAATGTTTAGAGATCGAATGACGTTTTATTTCTTCGTGCTAGCATGCTTAGTCGTTATTTTTATTGTGCTATATCGTTTCGTTAACTCACCAACTGGTCGAATATTAATTGCTGTTCGGGAAAATGAACAACGAACAAAATCATTAGGCTATAATACCTTGTACTATAAAGTGATTGCATCAATTGTGGCAGGAACCGTTGCAAGTTTAGCAGGTTCCTTATATGCTGTGTCACTACGATTTGTCAATACGAGTGTGATGACAATGGACATCACGCTAGATGCATTATTGATGACGATTATTGGTGGTGTTGGCACATTGGTAGGACCATTGCTGGGATCGGCTGTTATTGAATATGCACAACATGCACTTTCAGGGTTAGCTCGTGATTATCCAATATTTGAACGTTGGATTATCTTCTTTGGAATTCTTTATATTTTAGCTGTTATCTTTTTCCCAAAAGGAATTATTGGATCACTGCGCCTGATGTTTTGGAAATGGCGCTTAAAGCACAAGGAAAAAGGCCAAACATCGGTTGCCCCGTCGCAGGAAAAGGAGCGATTTGAATGACTGTAGGCATTGTAAGTACGGGAATCTATATTCCACAAACGAAAATGACATCTAAAGAAATTGCGAGGTTTTCCAATATTCCAGAGGATATTATTCGACAAAAAATGGGCATCTATGAAAAGCCTATTCCTGGTGAGCGCGATCATACGGTTCAAATGGGGATATGGGCAGCACAGGATGCAATACGCAAGGCTCATATCGACCCGAAGGACATTGATGTTGTGATTTATATGGGAGAGGAGCATAAGGAGTATCCCTTGTGGACTGCCTCTATAAAAATGCAGGAGGAGCTAGGGGCCGTAAATGCTTGGGCATTCGATGTGCAATTAAGATGTGGCACGACCATTATGGCGCTAAAACTAGCGAAAAGCTTAATGGCGTCGGATGATTCCATTCAGACTATCCTCCTAGCTGGTGGCTATCGAAATGTTGATTTTATCGATTATAGCAATCCTCGCACACGCTTTATGTACAATTTAGCAGCTGGTGGTGGCGCTATCCTTTTACAAAAAGACTATGACAAGAATCATTTATTAGAGGCAGATATTATGACGGATGGTTCGTTCTCAGAGGATGTAGTCGTGCCTGTTGGTGGTACGAAAAAACCTTTGACGCCTGATGATTTAGAAAATAATTTGTACCAGCTCGATGTGATCGATCCAATAGGGATGAGGGAGCGCTTAGAGCAAAAATCTTTAAGCAATTTTTTGAAGGTAATTCGAACATCCTTGGCGAAAAGTGGATTAACTGAGGGGGATATTAGTTATTTAGCGATGCTTCACATGAAAAAATCTGCTCATGACTATATTTTATCTGAACTAGGCTTACAGCAGGAGCAATCCATATACTTACGAGAGTATGGTCATATCGGACAGATTGACCAAATATTATCATTGCAGCTGGCGTTAGATGAAGGCCGTATCCACGATGGAGACATCGTCACACTTGTTAGTGCAGGGATTGGCTATGTATGGGGAACTATTACGATTCGATGGGGATAAGGGGGCATTACGATGCTAAAAACTGTTCAGCTATCAAATGGAGAAACGATTGCTTATCGTAAACGTCAAGGAGGAGAGCGTGCTATATTACTTATTCATGGCAATATGACATCCTCCAAACATTGGGACGTTCTAATCGATGCGTTGGATGAAAAATATACAATTTATGCGATAGATTTACGAGGTTTTGGTGGTTCATCTTATCATAAACCAATTTCCGCGATTAAAGATTTTAGCGATGATGTGAAGCTTTTTGTGGACGCCATTCAATTAAAACACTTTGACATGATTGGCTGGTCTACGGGCGGAGCTGTATGTATGCAGTTTGTCGCTCAATATCCAAGCTATTGTCAGCAGCTTATTTTACTAGCCTCGGCATCTACGAGAGGCTATCCATTTTACACGGATTTAGGTACTGGCAAGCAAGCAGCCTTAAAGAGGGCATTTACCTATGAAGAGGTACTTGTCGATACATCTAAAACAAAATTAGTACAAGGCTTCTACGATTTAAAAAATGTGCAAGGCTTACAGTCGATCTGGAACGCACTTATATACACCCATAATCAACCTAGCCCGGAGCACTATCAGACATATGTGGAGGATATGCTGACACAAAGAAATCTCGCTGAAGTTTATCATGCATTAAATGTCTTCAATATAAGTGCTGTTAATCATGAAGTAGCTAACGGCACTCATGAGGTTCAACAGATTACCATTCCAGTTTTAGTGTTAAGAGGGGATCGTGATTACGTCATAACAGAATTAATGAATGACGAAACAATGCTCGATTTAGGTGCAAATGCACAATTCGTCAGCTTAAAAGACTGCGGTCACTCCCCATTAATTGATGATTTATCACAACTTATAACTGAAATTGAAGCATTTTTAGAAATTGGAGGTGAAAATTATGCGTTTAAACAATAAAGTTGCCATTATTACAGGAGCTGCAAACGGGATTGGCTATGATGCTGCTGAACGATTTATTGAAGAAGGTGCATTCGTTGTCATTGCAGATTTTAATGAAGAGGCGGGTATTTCAGCTGCCCAGCAATTAGGGGATCAGGCATTATTTGTGCAAGTAAACGTTGCGGATAGAGAAAGCGTCAAGAAGCTTGTGGCAACGGTTATAGAGCATACGGGCCGAGTTGATATTTTAGTGAATAATGCAGGTATTACACGTGATGCAATGCTAACAAAAATGACGGAAGAGCAGTTTCACCAGGTGCTTGATGTGAATTTGACTGGCGTGTTTCATTGCACACAAGAGGTGATTCCACATATGATTGCTGCCGGTGGGGGCAAAATTATTAATACATCCTCTGTTAGCGGTGTCTATGGCAATGTTGGCCAAACAAATTACGCTGCCACAAAGGCGGCTATTGTAGGCATGACCAAATCATGGGCAAAGGAATTGGGGCGCAAAGGTATCAACGTGAATGCGGTGGCACCTGGCTTTACAGAAACAGATATGGTGAAAAAAATGCCAGAAAATGTGCTTGCACAAATGCGCTCCATCGTGCCACTGCAAAGATTAGGAACACCTAGAGATATTGCTAATGCTTATTTATTTTTAGCATCTGATGAGGCTTCCTATGTCCACGGTCACACGCTTCATGTGGATGGAGCAATTATGATGTGATAAGGAGGCTTTCAAAATGTATGTAGAGCAATCCTGGATTTTAAAACGTGCATCGTTAACACCTGAACGTTTAGCATTGGTGAACCTAGAAACTAAAGAACAGTGGACTTATCAGCAATTAACAGAGGAAATCAAAAAATGGAGTCATTTTTTTGAGCGCCAAAATTTGCAGGGAGGAAGTCGTGTAGCCGTATTTGCGAAAAATCATATTCAGCTTTTTGCTGTCTTATTCGCCTGCGGATTAAGAGGTCTTATCTACGTGCCATTGAATTGGCGTATGAGTAAAAAGGAATTGCATGATATTTTGACGGATGCTACGCCTTCTTTACTGCTTTACGATGAAGATATGAATTGCCCTTTGTCTTTTGAAAACATGCATTCTCTTCGTTTAACTAGTGAAGAAGCAGTTCTCAGCATTCGAGAACTAGACCTTAATGATCCGTGGTTAATGATTTATACAGGGGGCACAACTGGCAAGGCAAAGGGTGTTGTACTATCCTTTAATTCTGTGAATTGGAATGCTATAAATACAATTATTAGTTGGGGCTTGAGTGATAGTGATTGTACGTTAAATTATATGCCGTTATTTCATACAGGAGGTTTGAATGCCTTATGTATACCGCTGCTAATGGCTGGCGGTACAGTTGTAATTGGTGATAAGTTTGAGGCAGAAAAAGCTCTTCAGGCGATTAATCAGTACAAGACAACGATTTCGCTTTTTGTGCCAACAATGTACCAAGCGATGATTGCGACGGATTACTTTAAGAACAGTAGTTTCCCTGCAGTGAAAGTTTTTTTATCAGGGGGCGCACCATGCCCGTATCCGATATATGACGCATTTTTTAAGAAGGGATTATTTTTTAAAGAGGGCTATGGTTTAACAGAAGCGGGGCCAAATAATTTTTATATTTCTAGGGAGACCGCCTATTTAAAAAAAGGTGCCGTGGGGAAGAGCATGCAATTCAATGAAGCGAAAATTATCAATAGTGCAGGAGAAAGCTGTGCGCCAAACGTTGTTGGAGAGCTAATGGTTAGAGGAAAGCATATGTTTCGCTTTTACTGGAATAATCAGCAGGAGACTGAAAAAATCATTCAAGATGGATGGTTAAAAACCGGCGATTTAGCACTAATGGATGAAGATGGTGACTTTTATATTGTCGGTCGCAGTAAAGAGATGATTATTTCTGGTGGAGAAAATGTTTATCCCCAGGAAGTAGAGCAATGTATTTTACGCCATCAGCTAGTGCAAGAGGTTGCGGTAATTGGAGTGGCGGATGATTATTGGGGAGAAATCGTGGCAGCAGTTATCGTTTGCCAGGATAAGCAAGATACTGTACTAGAAGAAATCAAAGAAATCTGTAGCAAGCATCTAGGTCGCTACAAAATGCCCAAAAAGATTATGTTCATCGATGAATTGCCAAAAACAAGTGTTGGAAAGATTGATAAAAAAGCATTGCAAATGTATGCGAAAGCCGCGAATTAACAAAGAACGCTTGGAGATCCAGGCGTTTTTTGGGGTTCTATAAATGAAATGTCTCCTTGAGGAAGGAATAATACCCCTGGAAATAAACGGATAGAAGAGGCTATTCAATTGGGCCAGATTGTTGAAAATCCCCTGTGTAATTATGATAAAATATTGCGAGTGAAATCAGATTTTTAACGATTTTCAGTATTAAAGAATATATTTCAGAAACGAAGAGAGGGCAGTACTATTATGGAAAACGTATCAAATGTAGAAAAATTGGAATCAATAAAATCTTTACAATCGACACTCAGAAAACTCGAAAGTGCCCTGTCACAGATGACCCAGAAAGGCGCAAATACTACCTTAGTAAAGAAACGACTCAAAGCTGTTTGCATTGGTTTAGCAATGTTAGAAAACGTTTGGAATCAAAGCCCTCATCATTATAACCAGGAAGATTTAGCAGAAGCGCGCAATGTTCTCGCTGGTTTATTACCATCAATTGAGAACATATATATGAAGTCAAAGGTTGGTAGTCCCCAAAGAACGCTTTTAGAAAGAAGAATTAAAGCGTTGGAACTAGCTGTTCAAGGGATTGATGAGCATTTAACTTCTTTCAGCAGGTGTCCGAACACCCGCTGAAAGAAGTTAAAGCCTCCGGCGAATGTCACGGAATCGGAAAGGAGTTCTTAGAGGATGTTAGCCTAAGATCATCGCATCCATGCGATAACGGCTAACTGACCTGCAACATGTTGTTGCTGCTGCCGCTTCGCTTTCGCGCAGATAAAACCCTTTTGCTGCCGCTACGTTAGCACTGCGCTTTCGCACAAAAAACATCTGCAGGCCTAAGCACAAAGCCGATTCCGGACGCAATTATGCCGAGGCATAATTGATTAAATAACTTATCTAACTAAATAGAGTATCGGGAGCTTTAGTAAGAAATCATAGTAATCCTTTTGAAGAACATATACTGCCGCTTTGCTTTCGCGCAAAAAAAATTTGTTGCCCCGATGCCCCCAGGAAAGCACCCAGTCGGAACGGAAATCAACCCTACGTTGTGAATTTACTGTCTTCCCACTGCTCACTAACAACCTTTACTATTTTTAATATAAATGAGCTGTTAGTGAGCAGTGGCTATGCAAAAATAATATCTAGGGGAAGAGAACGATTTCCATCTTTAATAAGCGCATACAATAATTGACAAACGAATAATAGTTAAGTAAACTGAACTTAACTAAAGATGAATTGGGGCTGATAAATCTGTGCACGATTATTTAACAATGATAGACAAAATCAATCAAAAGTTTGAGCAGTTCAAGTTGTTAGTTTTACAAGAAACCAAGGAGGTTGAGGAATTAGAGAACTTTCACTTAACCCCTCAACAAGAAATTATAATGTTTTATATCATTCGCAATGAGCCCGTAATTGCGAATGATATTGCAAATCATTTTGGTATTTCAAAAAGTGCGGTTAGCCAAGTAATTTCAAAGTTAGAAGAAATGAAAATGATCTATCGTCAAGAGAATTCAATAAACCGTAGAGAGACCTTTATTTATCTGGGGGATAGAGGTCAAGAGTTTCATCAGCTTCTAAATAAAATTGACGCCATTCTTGTGGAAAAATATTATTCGAAAGTTAGCTTAACAGAGTTAAAAAATGTTCTTGATACATTAAATAGGATTGTCGGAACTAATTAAAACAAAGGGAGTTAAGATAATGGAGAAAAATTTGAAACAACTAACCAATCGTATACATTATTTACCGCATGATTCTGAAACAGATCGACCAATACTGTCCGCCATATGCGGGAATCACCAAACATTAATTGTAGATGCAGGAAATTCTAATAAACATGCTAAGTTATTTCTTGGTGAACTAGATCAATATCAAATTAATAATTTTCATTCTGTAGTATTAACACATTGGCATTGGGATCATAGCTTTGGAACAAATCAGATGAATCTAGTAACCATAGCACATGAAAATACAAAAATGCATCTTGAAAAAATGATGAACTATGATTGGTCAGATGAAGCTTTAGATAATCGTGTCGAAAAAGGCCTAGAGAATCAGTTTTGCTCCGACATGATAAAGAAAGAATATGGAGAAGACAGAAATATTACCATCACTTTACCTAATATTACTTTTAAAGATAAATATGAGATTGAATTAGGTGGTATTCGGTGTATAGTCAAACATGTAGGTGGAGATCACTCTGATGACTCATCACTTATTTTTGTAGAGGAAGAAAAAGTACTTTTCTTAGGGGATTGCTTGTATCCAAGTATTTACACACAACAACCACAATATAAAATTGAAAATGTTAGACATCTCTTAGAAATCATTGAAATGTTCGATGCCGAAATTTATGTACTTTCGCATGAACCCCCATTATCTAAAGAGGATTTTATGGGGTATATCATGTTGTTGAAGTTGATTTGTGACTTAACAGAAAAACATCAAAGAAACCACTCGAATTTGGTTAATGAACTATCTACTCAACTAAATCGTAAATTAAGTCAGTTAGAAGAAGAAATCGTATATTGTTTTATTAACGGATTATCAGTTGATTAAAATAAAGTTGTAAGCGGTATGTAGTTCCATTATAGAACCGAAAAAAACGCTTGGAGATCCAGGCGTTTTTCAATCCTATAAATGAAATGCTTCCTTAATGCTCAAAGCAACTTCTTTGGCACTCAAGTTTGTGTTGTTGATCTTGAGATAATTTGCATAATTTAATTCGCCCTCTAAGGAATTTAATCTGTATTTTTCCATCGAGCTTTTCAAATCTTTTTCAGACCATTCAATATCTCTTTTCGAAGGTTTATGCTCAAGTCGATTACCACTTTTATTTCGTTCCAATCTTTCTACTACATCAGCTTCAAGTTCTACAAAATAAACAGTACCTCCTCTAGATTCAAAAAGCTTTGCAAGGTCGTCGACATAAGCCCAATCCTCCTGCATATCAAAAGCCCAGACATAAGTAAAAATTAAACCATACAAATTACTTTTCGATACCTCTTCAAATATTTCCTGACGAAACAAATTAACTAATCTTTTTCCTTCAGTCGTACCATAACTAAAAAAATGACTAACTAAATCGATCGTCATATGGTTATGAAAAAGCTTTAAATCCGTTATTTTAGCTAATTCCTGTCCAACAGTCATTTTCCCAACTGCTTGAGGACCGAATATTAAAACAAGTTTCATAATCTCTCTCCTCTCCAATCAACTTATCCATATAATATCTTTTTATGTGTATTTAGATATAAAAACCATATATAGATATATTAACATAAATTTCAAGATCCTCTTTGGGAATGTCGAAAGCTTCGGGCGTGTTGATGAGGAAAATATAATCCTAACTTTCGTCGTAGAGAAAAACTTATCGGAAGGCGAAACTATGAACGGAGAGTATTTTTTCTGTGCGAAAGATGGAGCGACAGAAACATGTTTTAATAAATTGTTATTCGAATCAATTTCATAAATCATATTTTCCAAGAGCTTAGACTACTCCTATTAAGAAAACTTACGTTTTTTAAAATTATGCTGCTTGAGTTTGTGATT
>NZ_JBIWFQ010000037.1:0-45809 GCF_044763105.1 Lysinibacillus sp. NPDC096212
TCACACCCGTTCCCATACCGAACACGGAAGTTAAGCTCTTTAGCGCCGATGGTAGTTGGGGGCTTCCCCCTGTGAGAGTAGGACGTCGCTAGGCAATCTAAAGTCTGAGAATTTATTCTCAGACTTTTTTATTTTTTAGGCTGTCTTATACAACAAATGTATAAGACAGCCTTTTATTTTCAATCAACAAATGTTTTCTGTGCGAAAGCGAAGCGACAGCAACAAATGTTTTCTGTGCGAAAGCGAAGTGACAGCCACAACAACAATTACGCAAGGCAAAATCTAAAATTCAAGGGCGATTCGAAGATTATTTAAATAAGATTGGCTAACGGGTAATTCACTGCCATCCTTTAAAGTGACAATAAAATTAGAAGTAAGATCACGAGCCATTTTTTTTATGAAATGAATATTAACAATATAAGACCTGTGAATGCGAATAAAAGATGACGGTAGACGCATTTGAAGTTCTTTAAGAGTAATACTTGTTTTAAATTGTTCCCCCTCCACATAAAACCACGTTTTTTTCTGCAGGCTTTCAATATGAGAGATTTTTTCAATTGCAACAGGATTCCATTCCTCTTCTTGCTTTCCAGTTAAAAATTGAAAGGGCTCCAATTTCTTTTCGGTAAAGGTTGAAGGTAATACTACAACAAGTGCTGCAGGCACATCTAATATGTTTATAGGATAACCTATCCCATAATACGGTGTTTCGAATAAGGAATTCTCTAAAACGGCATCTGTTCGTTTCCCCGTACGTAGTACTTGCTCGGCAATGCTACCAGACTGAACTTGTTGACCAATTTCTAAGTTAATGTTTTGATGTCCAGAATGAAAATAGATATAGGAGTTTTCAGCAGCAATTGCAATGGATGAATTGGCTGGAACCCAGTCTTTTAACATTGAAATAAACTGTTGTGAAATATCTTTTGGCAAAGAATTAAGCTCATTGTTCATTGTGAATATCCCCCTTGTTTGTAAACAGTTTACCAAATTTCGTCGCCAAAAAAAGCGGTTTCATCATTAAAATTTGGTATTTTATCTAAAAATAATGAAAATTCAGATATACTGTTATATATTAATTTATAACAAATAAACCTGTTATGGAACAGCGGATTAAAAGTTTTTTAACAGAGTATATTGTATACAAAGGGGAAGGTGGAATTTCAATATGTCAACACGTCAAGAAAAAATCCAAGCATTAGAAAAACAATGGGCAGAGAACCCTCGTTGGGCTGGTATTGAACGCGCATATTCAGCTGAAGAGGTTATTAAGCTACAGGGCTCTGTTGTACTTGAACAAACTTTAGCAACTAAAGGTGCGGCTCGACTTTGGAACTCTTTACACGAAGAACCATTCATTAATGCATTAGGTGCATTGACTGGTAATCAAGCTGTACAGCAAGTAAAAGCAGGATTAAAAGCAATCTACTTATCGGGCTGGCAAGTAGCTGCTGATGCTAACCTTTCTGGTCAAATGTACCCTGACCAATCCTTATATCCAGCAAACTCTGTTCCTGCAGTAGTTAAGCGTATTAACCAAGCTTTACAACGTGCAGACCAAATCGATCATGCTGAAGGACGTGTAGATCAATTTGATTGGTTCGCTCCAATCGTAGCAGATGCTGAGGCTGGTTTCGGGGGTCCTCTAAACGTATTTGAGCTTGTAAAAGGAATGATTGAAGCTGGAGCTGCTGGTGTTCACTTAGAAGACCAATTAGCTTCTGAGAAAAAGTGCGGTCACTTAGGTGGGAAAGTGTTACTTCCAACACAAAATGCTGTTCGTAACTTAATTGCTGCTCGTCTTGCAACAGATGTAATGGGTGTTGATACAATTTTAATCGCTCGTACAGATGCTGATGCTGCTGATATGGTAACATCTGATATCGATCCACGTGATGCTGAGTTTATTACTGGTGAACGTACTCCAGAAGGCTTCTTCCGTACAAAACCAGGCATCAAACAAGCGATTGCTCGTGGTTTAGCTTACGCGCCATATGCAGATTTGATTTGGTGTGAAACTTCTAAACCATCACTTGAGGAAGCTCGTGAATTTGCGGCAGCTATTCATGCTAAATTCCCAGGTAAATTGCTAGCATACAACTGCTCACCTTCTTTCAACTGGAAAGCAAATCTATCAGAAGAAGAAATCGCAGAATACCAACGCGAGCTAGGTAAATTAGGATATAAATTCCAATTCGTAACATTAGCTGGTTTCCACGCATTAAACCATTCTATGTTTGAGCTTGCGCATGATTATAAAGATAATGGTATGGCCGCATACTCTAAGCTACAACAAGCAGAGTTTGCATCAGAATCAAAAGGCTACACAGCTACACGTCACCAACGTGAAGTAGGTACTGGTTACTTTGATGATGTATCTCAAGCTATCTCTGGTGGTACTTCTTCTACAACAGCAATGGCTGGTTCTACAGAAACAGAACAATTCGTTTAAGTTTCATAAAGTACGCGTATTCCTAAATTCATAATCATAGATTAGTCTCCTCCGCTCCTCCTAAAGCGGGGGGACTACTTAAATTCGCAAAGATGGGGGAATAACTGATGGAACAAGCAACAACAGGTAAGCTTAAAATTGTTGGGGAACAAAACGAGCAAACAAAAGAAATTTTAACACCAGAAGCCCTTGAGTTTGTTCTTGCCCTGCACGAGAAATTTGATGCTCGTCGAAAAGAGCTGTTAGAGGCCCGTCAAGAACGCCAAAAGCTTCTTGATGCAGGTGAGAAACTCGACTTCTTACCAGACACGAAGCATATCCGTGAGGGAGATTGGACAATTGCACCACTTCCAGCAGATTTGCAAGACCGTCGTGTAGAAATTACAGGACCTGTTGACCGTAAAATGGTTATTAATGCATTAAACTCTGGTGCAAGAATGTTTATGGCTTGCTTTGAGGATGCATCTGCTCCGACATGGGAAAACATGATTGGCGGTCAAATTAATATGCGTGATGCTATTAATAAGACAATTGAATTTACACAAGCATCAAATGGTAAAACGTATAAATTAAACGAAAACACAGCTGTGTTATTAGTTCGTCCACGTGGTCTTCATTTACTTGAAAAGCATGTACTAGTGGATGGCGAACCGATCTCTGGTAGTTTCTTTGATTTCGGTCTGTATTTATTCCACAATGCTAAAAATGCTTTGGCACAAGGTACAGGACCTTATTTCTACTTACCGAAGCTTGAAAGCCATTTGGAGGCACGCTTATGGAATGATGTCTTTGTGTTTGCACAAGATTATATCGGAATTCCACAAGGGACAATTAAGGCTACTGTATTAATCGAAACAATTTTAGCAGCATTTGAAATGGATGAAATTTTATATGAATTACGTGAACATTCAGCTGGTCTGAATTGTGGACGCTGGGATTACATTTTCAGCTATATCAAACGTCTGCGCAATCAACCTGATGTAATTTTACCGGACCGTGGGCAAGTGACAATGACTGTACCATTCATGAAGGCATATACGTCTTTATGTATTCAAACATGTCATAAACGAAATGCTCCTGCGATGGGCGGTATGGCGGCACAAATCCCTGTTAAAGGGGATGACGACGCGAATGCTGTAGCTTTTGCAAAGGTTGCAGAAGATAAACGTCGCGAGGCAACAGATGGCCACGATGGTACTTGGGTAGCGCACCCGGGTATGGTTGCAACGGCTATGGAACAGTTTGATGCGATTATGACGACACCAAACCAAATCCATAAAAAGCGTGAGGATGTAAATGTTACAGCAGAAGATCTAGTAGCTGTTCCAAAAGGTACAATTACACTTGAAGGTCTTCGTATTAACTGTAGTGTAGGCGTTCAGTACATTGCTTCTTGGCTACGAGGCAACGGAGCTGCACCTATTAACAACTTAATGGAGGATGCTGCAACTGCAGAAATCTCTCGTACACAAGTATGGCAATGGATTCGCCATCCAAAAGGTGTCTTGGATGATGGCCGTGGTATTACATTGGCATTTGTACTAGTAACCTTGGAGGAAGAGCTTGTGAAAATTAAAGAGGCTGTTGGGGAACAAGCCTATAACAGTGGCCGCTATGAAGAAGCTGCTGAGCTGTTTAAATCTTTAATTGAACAAGACGAATTTGCGGAATTCTTGACGCTTCCAGGTTACGAGAAATTAGCTTAATCACGTAATTACGCCTCGGCATAATTAATTTGAGATACGAGTCTACTAAACGAACATATCCAAACTTTCCTAAATTGTTGTGGACTGAACTCGAATGGAGTCCACCTTATTCCACTAATGTAACGGGCGGGGTCTGTTCCCCCGTTCCTTACTGAAAAATGAACACGGTTACAAAAAGGGGTCTATTAATAAAAAGAGATTTAAATGGGGTGAAGGATGTCTTACGAGCTTAGATGGGGAGCTTGTAAGGCATTTTTTTATCTTCTAAAAAATGTTCCTGGGCCGACACCGGTAGTTGATGAAATTTATATTGCATAAGCAATAGTTACAAAATAGCTATAGTTGAAAGGGGATGTCTCAAATTAATGATGAGACATCTCCTTTTTTCGATTGTTCAATTGGTCTCCTTCATTATGCATAAAGAATGATTATTTGTTATATTAGCTATATAACAATTATGGAGATGATAGTAATGTTTATTCAAATAGAGCCACAATCTGATGTACCAATCTATGAACAGGTAACACGGCAAATTATTGAAGGTATTGCAAGAGGAGAAATGAAGCCAGGAGATACTCTACCATCTGTACGTAGTTTAGCGGCTGATTTGGGCGTAAATATGCATACGGTTAATAAAAGCTATCATGAGCTAGAGGAAAAGGGGATCATTACTATTAGAGCTAAATCAGGTGCTATTATTCGTTCAACAGAAGAACGAGCGTTAACTCCTGAACAATTACAACAAATTGAAAAAAACTTAAAGCCTGTTGTGGTAGAAGGAATGGTGCTCGGGGCAACAGCTGAACAAATCGAGCACATGATGAAAAAGGTATTTTCTGATTTGCAAATACCTGCAGAAGGGGTGTAGTACATGCTACTTAGCGTTTTTTCAACCGTCTACATCATAACATTAGTTCTACAAGTATTTGTTCCATATATAGTACGTGAGACAATCATTTTTGGCGTTACTGTACCTGAACAAAATGTAAAACATCCCGCATTACGTAATATGAAAAAGCATTATGCTCAATTCGTTGGAATATCTGGTGTCATGTTATTAATGATGATGATTGTTAGCTATTATTACTTTGCTCAATCTGAGTTCATGCAAAGTATTTTACTGCTAGGGTGCTTATTTGCAATGCTTGCAATCAGTATGACATTTTATTGGATAAACCATCAAAAAGTTTTAAAGCTTAAAAAGGAAGAGCAATGGGGCTTAAATATAAAACAAGTTCGTGCAGTTGACTTAACGGCACGTAGTCGTGATGAAATGCTTCCGTGGCCATTTTATGTAATCCCTTTTGGTGTTACGGTGTTTCTAATTATCTTTACATTCCGCCATTATGACCAAATACCAGATCACATTGCTGTACATTGGGGACCTAGCGGTGAAGCGGATTCTTGGAGAAGCAAAACATATTTTACTGCGGTTTCACTACCGCTTGTTATGCTGATGATACAATGTATGATGTGGGGAACTGTAGATTCTATAAAGCGTTCAGCAATCAAGTTAGCTGTTAATCGTAAGGAAGAATCATTGGAAGATCAGTTAAAAAGCCGAAAGTTTATGAGTTGGAGCATTATGTTATTAAGCTATGCCTTTACAGTATTATTTACAGTATTACAGCTAAGCAACATCTATCCTTCAGTGACTACAGGAAGAAGTCTACTACCGGTATTTATTTTGTTCTTATTGCTTGTTCTTGGCTCAGCCCTTGTTTACGCATGGAAAAAACGCCGGCTGAGGGTGAACTATGGAGACAATGTCGTTTCGGAAGTAATGGATGTTGATGAGGATCGCTATTGGAAGGGCGGATTAATTTATGTGAATCGTCAAGATCCTTCCGTTTTTGTAGAGAAACGCTTTGGGGTCGGTTGGACGATGAATTTTGCAAATCCACGTGGTTATATCGTAATTGGTTTGCCGTTACTTATACTGCTGTTGATTTCTTTCTTTTCGTTATAATATAAATGAAAGTTGTTATAGAAAAAATTCGCTACACTTCGGCATGGACAGCAAGGAACCCAAAGCTTGCAGATCGTCCGCGGAATGGAGCGGATTTTTTGCTACAGGAAACAAGTTGGATGGAGGTTGACCTGAATGAAAATTCTCGTTGTAGATGATGATGTACATATTTTACGTCTAGTGAATATTTATCTGACAAGAGAGGGCTATCAGGTGATACAGGCGGAAAACGGACAACAGGCTCTTAAACTACTTGAAGGAAGCTTGCCTGATTTGGCTGTTGTAGATGTTATGATGCCGGGAATGGATGGTTTTACATTAACCGAGACATTGAGCCAGGAGTACGATATCCCCGTATTGTTATTAACAGCAAAAGACGAGCTAGAGGACAAGGAACGAGGGTTTTTGGCAGGCTCAGACGACTATGTTGTAAAGCCTTTTGAACCTAAAGAATTGCTGTTTCGCATAGCCGCGATATTGCGTAGACTCGATAAGAAAAATCAGGTAACCATCCAGGTGGGTAGACTCGTTATTGATCGTCGAAGTTTTGAGGTTGTCATCGGGGAAGATACACTTGTTCTACCTTTAAAGGAATTTGAACTTTTAGCATTACTAGCATCTCGTCCGAATCAGGTATTTACACGTAGCTTTATTATGGAGCAGGTGTGGGGCTATGATTACGATGGAGATGAGCAGACTTTAAATACGCATGTGAAGCGGATTCGTGAGCGTCTTTATCGTTATAAATCAGGTGTTGAGATTACAACAGTGCGTGGTGTTGGATATAAGGTTGAGGTTATTGCATGATAAAAACGTTATATAGTAGATTTGTTGTCACGACGATGCTCGTTATGATCGGCAGCTTATGTATCGGCTTTTTAGCGACAAATACGTATTATCATCAAGTTGTGAAGGAAAAAAACGATGCTAAAAATGTGAAAATTGCGCAGGATATTGCGAAATATATTGAGTCTTCAAAGCCTAACGATTTAGATAATTATTTAACGACTCTTGGTAAAATAGGTTATCAAATTTATGTAACAACTGATGGCGAAGGGCATTTCTTCGGCGGTGAGTATCGTGATAAAACATTACCATCTAATACAGTCAAGCGTGTTTTAAACGGGGAAATTTATCATGGTATGCGTGACTTTCCAAAAGAGACTTTTGTGACAGGCTTTTTTGCGAATGAGTTAATTAATACGATAGGTGTGCCATTTACTTATGAAAATAAGCAGTATGCACTGTTCATTAGACCTGACATACGCTTGTTGTTCTCTGAAGTGCATACGATACTTGGTGGACTTATGCTTACGATGACAGTACTTAGTCTATTGGCAATGCTACTTTTTGCTAAGGCTCTAATCCGCCCAATTACACAACTAACAGAGGCAACACATCAGCTTGCACATGAAAAATTCGATACGCTACTGGAGATAGATCGAGCAGATGAGATTGGACAATTAGCAGTTAGCTTTAATGTTATGACCGAAAAATTACAGGAAAATGATCGAATACGTAAAGAGTTTATAAGTAATGTATCCCATGATTTTCAGTCGCCATTGTTGAATATTCAAGGCTATGTAGATTTATTAAAGAATCCTTTGCTGACCGACAAGGAAAGGCAAGAATATACAACGATTATTGAGTTAGAAACGAAGCGTATGTCGACATTAACGAAGCAATTACTTTTACTAACATCACTCGATCAATCTACAAGGTTGTTAAAGCGTGAACCTTATCGTTTAGATGAGCAATTAAAGGAAACCGTAAGAAAATATCGCTGGCAGCTTGAAGACGCTAATGTACAATTATCGTATCAGCTTGAACCAGTAACATATGATGGCGATGCAGGGCTATTACAAAATGTGTGGGATAATTTATTGACGAATGCCATTAAATACAATGTCGAAGGTGGAGAAATTCATATTCACTTACAAGAATCCTCAACCTCAGTTGAAGTGCTTATTGAGGATAGCGGCATAGGAATGACTGCCGAGCAACTACAAAAGGTATTTGATCGCTTTTATCGAGTAGATGCGTCCAGAACAAAGCAAGGTACTGGTCTTGGACTAGCCATCGTGAAGCAAATTGCAGAGCTACATGGAGGAACGGTTCATATAGACAGTGTTATAAATTCCGGCACAAAGGTACGTGTTCACTTACCAAAATTGTAATGAGGAGTTCATGTAAAGTTCATGTTCACGAGATAAACTGCTGACTAAGTTGAAAAAGCTTAGGAGGGGTTATCGTATGGAACAAAAATGGAGTATGCGCCTTATTCGTCTTGCTGCGATTTTTGCCTTATTGGGAACGTATCTAGGCTCACATATGTCTGGTTCAGGTAGTTATGAATATAGACCGATACATGCACATATTTTGCTCGTAGGTTGGTTAAGTATGTTTGCATGGGGGATTTTCTATCGTGCCTTTAAAGTGAAATCAAAAAAATTAGTAACAGCTCATGGTTGGACTGCAATTCTCGGTGTTTTTGGCTTAACACTAGGAATGTGGTTCTACAATTTGAATCCATTTAATTTTAGCAGAACGTTTACAATGATTTTCTTTATAGTAGGTGGAACAACACTATTAATTAGCTTTGCTTTATTCATCGTTGTAACATTTATGGTAAATCAAAAAGAAGAAATGAAAATCTAAAAAACATACCGTGTCACTGTCTTTAATGAGGTGACACGGTATTTTTTATGAAGAACAGTTTTGTGTGTGAATCTTTTTTTTACTCTTTGAAAGGTGAATTTCGATAAAATTCAGAAGTTGGTTGATAAAACATGAAAGTTTATCGATAAAACTAAAAGTTGGATGACATTCTGTTAAAACGTATGTCATGTGGATAGGTTGATTGGAGCGAGCCCATAGGGGAACGAAGGCTAAAACCATCACGTCCTGTGATAACGCCTTCGTGACCAACCTCGTGCTGCTGACGCTTCGTTAGCACTACGCTTTCGCGCAAAAAACACCCTGTTGCCCTACGCGGCTCATCTGACGCCTCGAAGAAAGCGCCTAACCCCACGTTATGCTTATAATCCCTTTATTTTAAATTTTCAAGAGACTTCTTAAGCCATTTTGTTGCCTCGGTATAATCCTGTGCAACACCATGCCCTTTTTTATAAAGCATACCGAGCTGGAATTGTGCCTTTTGATGCCCTTGATTGGCAGCCAGTCGATACAGTTGGGCTGCTTTCGCAAAATCCTTCGGTACCCCTTGTCCATGACTGTGCATTTGAGCTAATTGATACTGTGCTTTGGCGTGACCCTTAGTGGCAGCTTGTTCAATCCATTTTGCAGCCTCAGTATAATCCTGTTCGACACCTTTGCCCTTATCAAATAAATTACCAAGTTGATATTGAGCACCTGAATGTCCTTGGATGGCTGCTAGTCGATAGCAGCGTCGTGCCTCTTCTAAGTCCTGTTCGATCCCCAATCCATGCTCATATAATAACCCCAATTGATATTCAGACTGAATATGGGACTGATCAGTAGCGGCCCTCCACCATTTTACTGCTTCATCATAATTCAATTCAGCTTCATATAATAATCCGAGCTCGTACTGAGCATCAGCATAACCCTTTTCAGCAGCCACTTTGAAGTAAGAGAGAGCCTTCTCTGGTTGCTGGAGGTGGTATACATAAATACGTCCAAGCTCAAAGCCAGCACTTATATGTCCGTTGTTAGCGGCTAACTGCAACCATTTTTCAGCTAAAGTTATATCGTTTTCTTTAACATAGAGCACACCGAGACAGTATTGGGCATTCAAGTGTCCTTTATGTGCTGCGAGCTTAAACCATTTTATAGCCTCTAGATGATCTTGAGGAATACCTTGTCCAGTGTTATATAGCATAGCCAATTGAAATTCTGCATTTGTATGGTCTTGAAGTGCAGCTAAATGGAACCATTGCGCAGCTTCTTCAAAATTTTGCGAGATGCCTCGACCTTTAAGGTACATATAACCAAGATTATACTGAGCACTTGCATCACCAGCCAATGCAGCCATTTCAAAATAGGTTATAGCTTCCTCATAGCTTTGCTCGACACCAGTTCCATTGTGATAAAGGAACCCAAGATTATTTTGAGCGCTTGTATTCCCTTGATTGGCTGCTAGCATGTACCATTTTGCTGCCTCGGCAAAGTTTAGTGGCATACCGAGTCCTTGATTGTATAGGACCCCTAGATTGTACTGTGCATCTGCGTTTTCTAAATCTGCAGCAGCTTTATAATAATGAGCGGCTTCCTCATAATTTTGTACAACACCGTGACCTAAATGATAGAGCACGCCTAAGCTATAAAGCGCGTTTGCATCCTTTTGCGCAGCAGCGCGTTCATACCACATTTTTGCAACTGCATAATCCTTCTTAACGCCACGCCCTTGATTATAAAGAGCGCCTAAATTATATTGAGCACTTGCATTCCCTTGTTTTGCGGCAAGCTCAAACCAGTCTGCGGCGGTTTTATAGGCCTCGGATGATTGGTCATCTTGAAGTAGCGTATTAATATCAAAAGCTGAAGTTATATCTTCAAAGCTGGAGCCTTGGCGCATTAACTTTGCCTTTAAGGTACGGTCATAGCGATCGATAAACCATTCTACAATATCACTTATATAATCAAGAACAATTTTTGCTGCCTTAGCCTCCACAACTTCACTTCTATTACTAGAAGTCATTTTGCTTACAAGATTCATTAATAAATAAATGCGACGTGGATGGATTTTTGCAACAAAGCTACGATTATTGAGTAATGATCGAATATTTTTTAGCTTCGGTTCGGTATGCATTTCCAGCTTATAAAGTTCATATAGAATTTCCTCTAGTACAAGGAGTGATTTTTGAAGAGATATAGCTGGCTTTGCAATGGCGAGCGAGCTAGCATCCTGTAAATTATTAGCCAATTTAACCAAGTATAAAGCTTTTAATTTTGTACATTGATCTTGGAGAATTTCATATTGTATGACGATAGAACTCACCACTTTCATAACATTATTCTTTTTCTGCTCATCACGAAATCTGGATGTTTAATTTGTTAAAACGTATACCGTGTATATTAGTTGATTGAAGTGGAGACTGGGCGACTCCTTTGGGATTAGTGATAGGGGAACGAAGGCTAAAACCATCACATCCTGTGATAACGCCTTCGTGAGCAACATCGGTGCTGTTGCTGTCACTACGTTGCACTACGCTTTCGCACAGACAAAAACACTTTGCTGACGCTACGTTAGCACTACGCTTTCGCGCAAAAAACATCTGTTGGCCCGAGACCATGGAGCGAGCAAATAGAGGAACGAAGGCTAAGAACATCACATCCTGTGATAACGCCTTCGTGACCAACATCGTGTTGGCCTAAGCGGCTCATCGGACGCCCCCAGGAAGCTTTGCTCTGTGCGAAAGCAAAGCGACAGCAACAACAAATGTTTTCTGTAGCGAAAGCAACGCGTCAGCTACAAAGCGCCCAGTCGGAACGGAAATCAACCATACGCTACGAAGATATCCTCTTTTTTCATATATCGGGAAAATACCGTTATTGTTGAATTGTCCTCGATACATGATACTATTTGTTATAAGGAGATTCGTTGAAATTCAGTAACGATTACTAGCGAGTGCATATGTCAAAGTTTCATGTTATCCGGGGGATAGAAATGATGAAAAATATTGCAGTAATTATACCAGCCTATAATCCACAACAGTCACTTATAACCTATGTCCATCAATTATTAGCCACCACCATTAGCCAAGTTATTATTGTCAATGATGGCAGCGATCAAAAATATGCAGATGTATTTGAAGCGTTACAAAAGATTGACTGCTGTCGAGTACTAGAACATGGCAATAATATTGGTAAGGGAGGCGCACTGAAAACAGCCTTTATCTATGTAATGGAGCAAAGGGGGATGTTTCAAGGTGTTATTACAGTAGGTGCTCATGGCCAACATACGTTACAAGATGTAAAGCTAGTTTTAACAATGACAAAGGTATTTTCTGAAGGAATTGTGTTAGGAGTACGTAACTTCCATTCTTCGGACAGCACGTTTTTATCATATTGGGGTAATCGAACAACAAGTTTGTTTTTTGAAATCCTTTATCATAGAAAATTAATGGATACACAAACAGGTTTACGGTTTATTTCTATAAAGGAGCTACCATGGCTAATAAAAGTAAAAGGTGAACGATATGACTACGACACAAATATGTTAGTTGCTGCACTTAAAAGAAAATGTCCAATTTTTGAAGTAGAGATAGGTCAGCTACGAATAAAGAAAAATACAGTTATACAGTATGATGAAATAACAAATGCAGGATCAATTATTTCTAAAATGCTTATGAATTATTTAAAACCAAGGAAAAAATAGTTACAGCTAGGATAAAGAATAATAATTACTCAAGAACGTAGCGAGTATAGAAAGAAGGAGCTATGATGATGGAATATTCAGATCAAGTGAAAAATCGTGTGAAACGGATGGAAGGTCAGCTACGTGGAATTTTAAAAATGATGGAAGAAGAAAAGGACTGTAAGGCAGTCATTACTCAATTATCGGCAGTACGCTCAGCAGTAGATCGTACAGTTGGTGTTATTGTTAGTACGAATCTTTTAGAATGTGTACAAAATGCTGAAGGTGATGGCGAGAAAATGAATGAAGCTATTCAAGAAGCAGTCAATTTAGTAGTGAAAAGTCGTTAAATAAAGAGAAGCCTACCCTATAAAAAAGATCATTAATATATAGAAAACTCACTTAAAAACAAGTGAGTTTTTATTTTTTTACAAAAATATAGTTTAATTCGATACTTATATTTTATTTTAGGGAATTTATACCTATGATTCGTGTGTTATGTATACAGTTGAAAGTCACGGATAGTGAACTTGTCCGATAGATTTATAGTTCCTTTATCTGTTATTCTGATTACAAGAATATAACAAATGGAAGGTGATTTATTGTGAAGAAATGGTTGATAAGCGGAGCAGCATTACTGATGTTAAGTCCAACAGCTGCCTATGCTCAAAATGCAGACGCTCGCTCAGTAAATACTTCCTCTGTGTTTGCTTATAATGTAGTAGCTGATACAAAAGTAACAACTTGGGATCAATTCACAACAGAAATCGTAAAGCAATTAAATAATTTCGCTCCCGAAATTAAAATTACATATAGTGGATCAATGACTGATTTCAAAAAGAATTTTATGGAGTCCTTTGAAAAAGCACAGGAGCAAGCAGTCTATGCGAGTGGTCATATGGAAAGTACTGCTATTTCTGCAGACTCAACGGGCAATGTGACATTTAAAGTGAAGTATTTGACTAACCAAACACAAGAAGCGGCCGTACAAAAAAAGGTAGATCAAATATTAAAAACGATTATTAAGCCTTCAATGAAAACAGAATTCGAAAAAGTAAAAGCGATTAATGATTATATTGTGTCAAATACAGCATATGGTACTAAAACAAAGGCTAGTCCCCATAGTGCTTATGCATTGTTAATGGAAGGACAAGCTGTATGTCAGGGCTACGCGTTAACAACTTATAAAATGTTAGAACAAGCTGGGTTCGATGTAAAATATGTTGTGGGTACTGTTAATGGTAACGAGGCACATGCATGGAATTTAGTGAAGGTTGATGGTAAATGGTATCATTTAGATACAACATGGAATGATCCATTACCAAATCGTTTCGGTGCTTCTTCGTACGATTATTTTTTAGTAACGGATGCACAGCTTAAGAAAGATCATAAATGGATAGCATCAAATTATCCTGCTGCAACAAGTACAAATTATAGCTATATGCAAAATGTTCATTTTGCATATCAGGTTAATAATACACTGTACTTTAGCAATACGGCAGACAAAGATAAATTGTATACGCTTGATTTAGCAAGCGGTAAGAAAACAAAGGTCATTGATAGACGTGCCTTGTATATTACAGGAGCAGATAACTTTTTATATTTCAGTGATTACAGTAACAGTGGCTACTTAACAAAATTAAATCTTAAAACATTAAAAACTGAGGTGCTCGTGAAGCAAGCAGTTTCTGATTTAAGAATTAATGATAATTATTTAGTTTATAATGTTAATGGCAAAGAACAGAAGTTTAAAATAAAATAAACTTCAAATACTTATCTATTAATAAAATGAAAGCACAAAAGGACTTCCAAGTGAGTCCTTTGTGCTTTTTTTGTATATAATGAAAACAGGATAACGTTTGGAGGTGAGGATTTTGTGGAAAAAATTAGCCATTATCGTAATTTTAATTATTTTTATTGACCCTATTTATACGGCTGGTAAAGCAGTTGTGCAACAAGTAATAACTTGGTCAAATAATGATGAAATAGAAACGATGCTTCTTTCAACAAAGGACAAAATCATAGATGTTACTGCTAAACTTTCAGAGAATGCCTCCATTGAAACGGCCACACCTATAGAAGAAAAGCCAGAAGAAGGAGCCGTTACAGCGCCTGTAGCCAAAAAACCTGAAGCAAAGTTAGTTGTAACAAATGCAAAGGAAATGGCTGATGCGATGTATGCGTACTATAGTAGTTTTTCACCTACGTTTGAGATTCAATATAAAGGCGATACACAAAGAATTGAACAGCTAGTGGAAGAAGCCTATGAAAATGCTATAAAACGAGATGATTATGTATATGGACATATTAGTAAACATTCAATTCGTTTTGAATATGGAAGAAAAACAGCCAAAATCTTTGGAGAGCAAAGCTATTTAATGACACCAGAACAGGCAGCATTCGTTGAAATGAATGTGCAAGAGATTGTAGCCTCTATCAATGAGAAATCGTTAAGTGAAGTAGAGAAGGTTAGGGCGGTCAATGATTATATCGTCGCCAGTACCGCCTATACGGATCAAACGAATTCAAGTCCACACAGCGCTTATACAGTGCTTGCAGAACATGGCGGCGTTTGTCAGGGCTATGCATTGCTCGCTCATTCGATGTTACAAAAGCTAGGTATAGAAACAAAATATATCGTAGGCTATGTCGGACAGGAGGGACATGCTTGGAATTTAGTAAAGCTGGATGGTCAATGGTATCACCTCGATACAACATGGAATGACCCGGTGCCTGATCGTAAAGGGGCGGTTCGCTATCAATACTTTTTAGTGGATGATCGAACGATGGCAAAGGATCATACGTGGATTGCTAACGACTACCCGAAAGCAACGAGTACGACGTATAACTACTTTCACAATGTAGATTTCGCTGCACAAGTAGGGCAACAAATATTTTATAGTAATGTTGCTGATGATAATAAATTGTATGTCCTTGATTTAAAAACAGGTAAATCGAAACGCGTCTCTAATTCGCGTGCACAGTACCTCGTTTATGCAGATGGCTGGCTATATTTTAGTAATTATTCACACGGAGCGTATTTAACGAAGATTCGTCCAGATGGAAGCGGAGAACAAATGTTAAATAGGGAAGAAACGAAAGATTTATTTGTGAAGGACAGCTATTTATATTTCACGACAAATGAACTGAAAAAAATGGCACTTTAATGTTAGAACGAAAAAGATGTGAATGACATGCCAGAAGTTACATTTTATGTGGAGTGGTTGATTGGAGTGGAGGCTGGGCGACTCCTTGGGGATCAGCAATAGAGGAACGAAGGCTAAAACCATCACGTCCTGTGATAACGCCTTCGTGACCAACATCGTGTTGGCCCAAGCGGCTCATCGGACGCCCCTAGGAAGCTTTGCTCTGTGCGAAAGCGAAGCGTCAGCAACAAATGTTTTAACTGTGCGAAAGCGAAGCGTCAGCAACAAATGTATTAACTGTGCGAAAGCGAAGCGTCAGCAACAAAGCGCCCAGTCGGAACGGAAATCAACCCCTCGTTTTGCAGAAGAATAGTACTTTGTTTAAATAGACACCTTAATTGAATAATAGTTTTTCAACAACATGAAGAGCCTATGACATTACAAACTGTCATAGGCCATTTTTGTTCGCTCTATAAGATAAAGGATAGGCTGATGCTGACATAGAGAAATCTCAATTTGTGGATACATCGATTTCATTTCATATGAAAAAGTTTTGAAAATTAATGGATTATGCTTAATGGCACCACCATTACAATAAAGGTTGAATGTATCGCCCTTATAGTCAATTTTTTTCAACACAGCGCGTGCAAGGAGTACTAATTCTTGAGCACCACGCTTTGATATTTGAATGGCACATGAATCCTTTTTAGTCACGGCATCTGCCAAAAATGCACCCATTTTTGCAAGCTGCGCGTTCGTGTAGGATGGTCGGAATAGCCATGAAGCTAGCTCTGTAACATCTTGGATTCGTAAGTAATCATAGACAGGACTTTTTAATAGGGTCGGCTCACCACGCCCGTCTTCCATGCGGAAAATGGCGCGTATAACCTCTTGTCCTAACCAATAGCCACTGCCTTCATCTCCTGCACGATGCCCCCAACCACCTGCACGTACTATTTGTGTACCATCAAATGCGTACGCAATGGCTCCTGTTCCAGCAATGAGTAATGCGGCTGCCTGTCCAGCAGTAACACCAAGTAAAGTGGCTTGTGCATCATTTTCTATAATAAGCGTATCTATCTTTAACTGTAATGTAGATAGTGCACTATGAACGATTGCTGATACGGTTTCATGATCTTTGGGAGAATCAATCCCAGCCATTGCAAAGGTAGCAACAGCAATATTTGAATCATCATGCTGTTGTAAAAAGTCCTGCACATTTGCTAATAATGCTTGCAATATTTCTGTAGTAGATGCAGCACCGATTGCTTGATAATTCGAGCCACTTGTTGATGTTGTATATTTTATTTCACCAGACTCGGCATGTACGAGCGCACATGCCGTTTTTGTAGCACCACCGTCAATTATAAGTAGCCATTCCATCATTGATTCCATTCCTCGATTATTACTGTTAATTGTTTTTCTGCCTCAATAATCATAGACTCTTTCAAACTAACCCACTCTTTAAGGTTATGAGAATTTGCCTTGGAGCGTTCAAGAGATTCTTTCATCGTTACGGGCGCTGGACCACCAAATAATGTACGTACACCGACGAAAGTTTCTGGTTTTAATGTTCTATAAAAATCTTCCTCGGAAATTTTTAATGGTTTACCAGTAATTAATTTAGATTGTGTATTGGCAAGACCCCATGTAAGGCTTGCTAGAGATTCCTCCCCATGAGAGAGCAATACTTTAATACATTTACTAACAATACTATGTGCTTGGCGGAAGGAAATCCCTTCAGTGCGCACAAACGTATCGGCGAGCTCTGTCACATTGGCAAAGCTGTTTTCTGCTCGATTTCTTAGTTTTTTCTTGTTTACATCCATCGTGACAACAAGTGAACCAAATAGTTTGTAAATACCTATTAAACGGTCGATGGCGCGCCATAAATAAGGTTGCATATCATCCTCTGTGTCTACGATATCTCCAAAAGGTGTATTATGTACCATTTGTAATACTGTACTAGCATCACCAACAACTGCTGATAGCAATGAACGTGTATGCTCGATCGAAACAGGATTGCGCTTTTGTGGCATGATAGAGCTAACTTGCACGTACGGGCTTGCTAGCGTAAATGCATTGAATTCCTGTGTAGCCCATAGTAAGAAATCTTGGGATGTGCGGCCAAGATTAAGTGCCGCAAGTTGCACGATACTCGCTGCCTCTGCAATATAATCGGCACCAGCAACAGCATCCCACGCATTTTCGATAATATCATCGAATGCCAATAACTCACGCATGCGCTCTCGATTAATATTGAAGCCTGTTGTCGTTAATGCCGCAGCCCCCATGCTACTGCGGTTCACCGTTTTATAGACATGTTGTAAACGTTCAAAGTCTCGTTCAAGTTGATCGATGACAGCTTTCAAATAATGCGCAAAGGTTGTTGGCTGTGCCTGCTGCGTATGTGTATAGCCAATCATAATCGTATCAACGTGCTCCTCAGCAGCTGCGATTAAATCATCCCGTAATGTCAGTAATTCTTGCATAAGCAACAACAATTTTTTTCTTAAAGTCATGCGATAGATGGCAATGCCCATATCATTACGACTTCTACCAATGTGAAGATTCCCTGCAACATCACCAGCAAGCTCTATTAATTTATTTTCGATGCGGAAAAACAAGTCCTCATATCGCGGGCTATAATCCTCTATACGATAATAGTTCAAGTCTAGTTTTTTTAAAGCAGTACCAATTTCTTTAGCTTCTTCTTTTTTGACCAGACCCTGTTCTTCTAACATTTTTAAGTGTGCAATATTGATTTGCAACATAATTGTTAAAAAATTTTTCTTAGCTTCATCGTAAGCTGGTTGCAAGACAATTTTACGATAAATATTAGAAGGGAAGATCATCCCATCTTCTCGCTGGGTCTTGTTGCGGAAATCTTCAAACATAGTTATTGCCTCCTAGTAGATTGGCAGTTATATGGCCGAACCAGCACTGCCTTTAGATAACTTCTCGGAAATAATAAGTACAATTAAAATTAAACAAATTTGTAAGACACCATATGCACAAGCAGTACCAAATTTAAAAGAATACAATTTTTGGAATATCGCCACTGATAATGGGATCGTTGATGTACTGTAAAGAAGAATAGACGCTACGAATTCGCCAAAGCTTTGAACAAGTGCTAGTAATGTACCTGCCAAAATGCCCGTAAATGTAAGCGGTAATACAATACGTCTAAATGAATACCACCATGTTGCACCTAAACTTCGGGATGCTTCTTCGATAGATTGATCTAATTGCACAAGTGATGCCGATGTTGATCGGAAAACAAGAGGTAAATGTCTAATAAAATAAGCTAACGGCAAAATCCAGAACGTCCCGATAAGAACTTGATTAAAGGAAAAGATATTTTCCGTACTAAAGGCTGCAATCAAATTGACAGCTACAACCGTACCTGGTAATGCCCAAGGAACCATGATTAAAATATCGAGTAATGTTTTACCTTTAAAATTTAACCGTACCATAGCATAGGCTGCCGCAACACCGAAAATGATATTGCCGATTGTGGCAACAATCCCCATTCGAACAGAATTCCAAATCGGTCGCCACGTCCGTTCATCTGTAAAAAGAGCGTGATAATGATCCAATGTATAGTCTGTTGGGAGAATTTGCGTTTTCCATGCACCATCAACGGAAAATGAAATTAATATAAGCACTAAAATCGGCAAAATTAAAATTAATGTACCTATGAAAGACGCAATAGTCGCCATAACTTTCATACGTCTTGAAGACACTTCAGATCGATGAACACTAATACCCTTGCTGAGATTTTGGTAATTTCGGCGGTTTTGATACCAGCGCATAATAATTAAAAAGGTAATGGACACAAAGGATAAAATCATAGATTGTGTCGCTGCCATATCTAAATTCCCATTCGTACGTGATAAATAGATTTGCATGGTCATCGTGCGTTCAACACCGAACATTAAAGGTGCAGTGTAGGATGCCATAGAAATCATAAATACGAGTAAGGATGAGGCAACAATCGAGGGTGTTAACATGGGCAGAATAACTTTTATCCATACTCGAACACGCCCGGCACCTAAGCTTGTTGCGGCTTCTTCTAAAGCTGGATCAAGACCTTTTATAGCTGCTGAGGCGGTTAAGTAGAAGTAAGTGTACATCGTGAATGTATGTACTATGATAACCCCCCATATGCCTTTTAATGAAAATGGAACTTGCTCTAAACCGAAAAGGTGCTGAAACGCACGTGGGAATATACCACTCTCACCATACAAAAATGTAAAGGACAGCACACCTACTAACGGCGGAAGAGCCATGGGTACCAATACTAAAACAGAGAGTATCCGTCTGCCTGGGAAATCATAGCGTTCCAATAAAAATGCCATAGCTACACCGACGATTGCACAGCAAATAACACTGATAACGGATATATAAATACTAGTCCACAATGCCTCTATATTTGCTGGGCTAGCTATACTAAAGAAATTTTTATAATTAGATAGTGCATCATCACCAGAAAAGCTTTCTGTAAAAGTTTGATAGAACGGGTATACTACATAGGCAAACAACACTAAAAATAAAGGTGCAACTAAAATATAGACAAACCAATTTGACCTAGTTAGTCGTGTCCATGCATTTCCTTCAGAAGGATTGAGGTGTGTTTTTTCCATGTTGTTACCCTCCTATTCTCCCAAAAAATACAGTGAATCTTGGGCTATATTTAAGGTGATGTCTTCGCCAATTTTTTTCAATTGACCGTTCATATTGATAATCATTACTTTTAGTGAAAAATCTAGACATTCTACAATATAGTTGACACTAATTCCTGTAAATTCAACAAAAGTGATTTTACCTGTTAATGTGTTTTCACCAGTACCTTGACTAATAGATTCAGGACGAATAGAAATAAACACTTTGTCTCCAATCATATGCGTTAAAGTGGGGGAGCTTTGTTGCTTTCGCCCAGTCAAAACAAGTCCACTTGCTGTTTTTACTTGTACATCGTCACCATTAACAGCATCAATTATCGCCTCAATTAAGTTTGTCTCACCAATAAAATCTGCGACGAAGCGGTTAGAAGGTCGATTATAAATTTCTTGCGGAGTACCGACTTGTCTGACGTTCCCATTTTCCATGACCATTATCCGATCTGACATGGACATAGCTTCCATTTGATCATGCGTAACATAGATGGTTGTAACACCGAGCTCGGATTGAATACGTTTTATTTCAACGCGCGTTTCTTCGCGTAATTTAGCATCTAAATTCGACAATGGCTCGTCTAACAATAAAATATCGGGCTCTATCACAAGTGCTCTTGCCAATGCAACCCGTTGCTGCTGCCCACCAGATAATTCATTAATTTTCCGATTACCATATTGCGACAAATGAACGAGCCCTCTAATACGGTCAACCTTTTGTTTGATCTCCGACTTCGAAAATTTTCGTACTTGTAAGCCAAAGGCAATATTTTCATCTACCGTCATATGTGGAAAGAGGGCATAATTTTGAAACACCATACCGATATTCCGTTTATTAGGTTGAAGTCTTGTCACATCAAAATCATCAAAAAGAATTTTCCCTTCTGTTGGGTAATAAAAGCCGGCTATCATCCTTAATGTAGTCGTTTTCCCACAACCACTTGGGCCGAGGAAGGTGAAAAATTCACCAGCTTTAATATGAAGATCTAAATCTTTTACGCCATGAATGTGACCGAACTTCTTAGAGACATTTTTTATTTTGACACTTTTCAACTGAAATGCTCCTTTCCCGTTAGAAAATTAGTTACATGAAGCCTCGAGCAAAAATATACTCGAGGCTTAAAGATATGAACAATATTCATAGATGTCTTATGATATTAAAAGGCTCATCACCATAACGTGGGGTTGATTTCCGTTCCGACTGGGCGCTTTGTTGCTGACGCTTCGCTTTCGCACAGATAAAACATTTGCCGCTGACGCTTCGCTTTCGCGCAGAGCAGAGCTTCCTGGGGGCGTCCGATGAGCAGCTTCGCTTCGCTACAGGGTCTCGGGCCAACACGATGTTGGTCACGAAGGCGTTATCACAGGATGTGATGGTTTTAGCCTTCGTTCCTCTATCGCTGATCCCCAAGGAGTCGCCCAGTCTCCACTCCAATCAACTTATATGCATGACATACGTTTTAACAAATATCATTCCTGATTTTTTGTGAGTAACCTGTTAGCAACATAGGACAGGTTCACAACTTTTTAATTCTCGATCACTTTTTTCCGCGCCCTTTAATATTATTATCCCAATGCTCCATCCATTCAGCTTCTTTATCAGTCATGAGTTTCCAGTCTATATCAAACGTTTTTAAGTCTAATTCTTTATACCACTCAGGCATTGCGGCTTTATCGATATCGGAGCGAGTAGGAATTTGATAGTAATCGTTTGCTAGCTGAGTGACCATTCCTTTTTCAAATAAGAACTCTACGAAGAGCTTTGCATTTTCTAAGTTTTTGGCATTATTGACAACAGCAACACCATCAACTAAAATCGGTGCACCACTTTTCGGATAAATATAATCAAACGGATAATCAGTCGTATATTTCTTTAATAAAATATCTTGTAAATTCCATAAAGAAATACTGCCTTCTTGTCGTGTCATCTTTAAATAAAGTGCATTTGGATCTTGTGTATATTCCTTCGTGTTGGCATCTAATTTTAATAACCAATCGTAGCCCTTCTCAGGCGAATCTGCACCTTGACGTAAAATCATAGATGAATAAATAGTACGCATCGTCCCAGATGCTAACACACCACGAATTAAAATTTTATCTTTCCACTTTGGATCTAATAAATCATCCCAATCTTGTGGACCCGTTTCTTTCGTTAATACATCCTTGTTAATCATAATGACTTCTGGCAGTAACATTTCACCAAACCAACGACCATCTTGATCTTTATAAGCCGCATCAATGGAGTCGTTAAAGCTAGGCTTCCAAGCTTGAAGCAAACCTTCATTGGCGCCTACAGTTAGTGCAGATTGCGTACCGCCCCACCAAAAATCAGCTTGAGGATTTGCTTTTTCACCACGTAGGCGTTCTAAAATTTGCTGTGCGCCCATCGTTAAAAATTCCACTTCAATGTCCGGATACTTTTCATTAAACTGATCGATTACTTTTTGCACCATCTCTTCATCGCGTCCTGTATAAATAACAAGCTTTCCAGATGGCGTAGCCGCTACATCGGTCTTTTCAGAACTGGACGTTTTGCCGCTATCTTTTGTAGCAGCCTTGTCACTACTACAAGCAGCTAAGACGATAACCATCAGCACAAGTAAAAAACCGAAGATACGTGTTCTCTGCATAATCTTCCTCCTCCCTATAGTGAAAAACTTACATACTATCAGTATAATACTAAAACCCGACATTAATGTTAGAATAATTAAAAAATTATAATTAGATTCATCATAACTATGTAAATACTAGATAGCAATAGTGCTTCACTAAAGTTGGAAACTCTTTAAAGTAGCGGAGAGTTTCAAGTTTAAGAGTTTTGAGGATAGATTATTACAAAAGTGAACAAAAGTTGATTTTGGTGATTTTGAAATGAATGCTACGATTTTAAAAACTGTTCGAATTGTTTATGTGCTTGCTGGGGGTATCCTAGACAAAAACTTTTAGATATCTATATTGATTCCTAGTTATGTAGGCAATATTTGATTTCTGCTTTATATAAGGTTAAGGTGAATATTGTTAATTAATTTAAATAATAACAATATTTTACTGAATTTCTAACTTTAATATATGAATGAAAGAGGATAAAAACTATGGGTAAAACTGTGACAGTTGATTTTTTTTATAGAAATGAACTGTGTGAAAAGCTAGAACCTTGGATGATTATGCCTCCTGCTAT
This sequence comes from Lysinibacillus sp. NPDC096212, assembly GCF_044763105.1. Lineage (NCBI taxonomy): Bacteria > Bacillati > Bacillota > Bacilli > Caryophanales > Bacillaceae > Lysinibacillus > Lysinibacillus sp. NPDC096212. The sequence continues at coordinate 23,465 of NZ_JBIWFQ010000037.1, forward strand.
TCAATTTAACGAGAATAATGTGAAGCCCGATCAAGTTACAAATATTCCAACAGGAGAGAAACTAGGGTACTATATTTTAAACAAAGATCAGAGCTTACATCTTAATTATGAAATAGAATTATATAGTACTAAGAATGAAAAGAAGACAATGACGGATGAGGAAAGAAATTTTTATTTAAGAAATACTATTCTTTCACCAATAAATACAGAAACTACAAAATTAGCAAAAGAAATAACTAGCCAACAGAAAAGTGATCATGAAAAAGCGCGTGCTATTTTTCATTATATAGTAGAAAATTATCGCTATATTTATCCCCCGAGTAGTAGGGGTGTTCACTCGTTTCTCGAAGCAAAAGAAGGTGATTGTGGGGAATTTTCATTTCTTTTTACCGCACTATGTAGAGCATTAAAAATACCAGCAAGGACAGTAGTTGGAAGCTGGGCATATGGGAAAATGAATGCCCATGTTTGGAACGAGTTTTTTATAGAAGATGAAGGTTGGATTTCAGTCGATACAAGTATGGCCTACATACAAAAGAAACAACCATTTAGGTTTTTTGATAGTTCTTTAAAGACGTTACATTGGAAAAAATATTTTGGTGAAACTGAAGGACAACGAGTGGTTTTTTCTAAAGATACGGAAATAGAGTTACTACCAAAATATAAGAATGATGAAGAAGCCTTTACTTTAAATCCCATTCTCATTAATGGGGATCCTTTTTGTTGGGGACAGCAATCCCTTAACGGGAGAGCTCCTTACTTACAACCTATATATGTAAAATATGAACAAAATGATGATTCATTTCCATTGGTAGATACATCACATTTATTTGGAACTTGGAAAATACGAGAACATGGAATAAAGCGTTTTTTTAAACGCCCAAAAGAATTTTTACTGATGATCGCTTTACTGACTATGGCTTTCAATTTTGTCTTTCAAAGCTTCTATTTAGAGGTAACTTATAAATTGACGTTTATTATATTCTTTTTATGTTTCATATTTAGAAGAGAGCGTATTATTATTTTTAGCGTTTTTTTATTGGTTATGACTTTATCTCTGTTATCAACTTTAAATTAAGGGTGTACATAACATTGTACTAGGCGATGAAAACGACAATTTTAGACTAAACGAAAGCTTAACACGCGCGCAGATTACGGCGTTTATGTATCTAGCACTTGGTTTATAAAAGTTAATAATGAAACAAGGGAGATATATCAAAAAATGATACATCTCCCTTTCTAATGTAGATTAAAGTATTTACTTACTAATAGGCTCTAAAGATTTTTTCTTTTGTCGTCGTTGCGAAAGTATTGTCGGTAACATCATACCTAAAATAACTAAAATAATACCCGCTATTTGTAAAGAAGTTAATGGTTCATGTAGAACAATAACTGAAACGGTTACGGCAACAGGCAGCTCCATAGCACTTAAAATAGAGGCAAGAGCTCCTCCCACTTTCGGAACAGCTATAGAGAATAAATAAATCGGCAAAATAATACCGAATAGCCCCAATGCTAGTCCAAATTTCCATAATCCCCCGGCGAATAATTTGCCGTTCCAAAGTACTTCAGGGTTTAGGAAAATACTAATCATGATCAGAGCGACAAAGGAAACAATCAACACGCGTGATGTAGTTGTAATACCTTCCACGTGACGAGAGTTAAATTGGATAAAGCAAGCAAAAGTAAAGGCAGCAGCAAAACCTAGTAGCCAGCCTTGAATAGCAATACCACTTAAATCTACATTTAGTACGCCAGCAGCTAAAATAGTTCCAGCAAATAATACAATGATGGAAATCACTTCAGCCCGACTTGGTAAGCGTTTATGAAGCGCGCAATCTATTAATAAGCCGATCCACGTGAATTGGAAGAGCATTACTACTGCAAGAGAGGCTGGTAGATACTTTAATGATTCGCCGTATATAATTCCTGTAGTTCCGGTAAATATCCCGGCGCACACCAAAATAAGCAGTCCCTTTTTAGAAAGCTTCGGTAATTGTCTTTGTGTCACTATAAAAATAGTTGCAACAAGCATAAAGCCAATAATATATTGACTTGATACTGCCTCTCCTGTTGTAAAGCCTTGCTGCATAGCTACTTTGACAATTGTCGATAGTACACCGTAGCTACTAGAAGCAATGACAATTAAAAGAGGATAAAATAAATTTTTCTTCATGTTTTTTGTTTCACTTCCTAAAATTGCTTCACCATATGATGAAAGGGTTCATCAATTATGGACCATGGCTCTGTAATGACAAAGCCCATGCGTTCATAAAGGCGACGAGCGTCTTCTTTTTCCGTTTCAACATTTAATGATAATTTTGTATAGCCTCGTTTTTGTGTTTCCTCTATGGCAAATTGTAGTAATAATGTTCCTATCCCTTTACCACGAGCTTCTGGTGCTACACAAATAGTATCAATATAATATTCATCTTCATGAGCTTCTTTATCGATGATGATGGATGGCGCATTTTTTTCTTCAAGCCATTTTACGAGATTTGCATCCATATGAATGGCTTCGACACCATTATAGTAAACAAGAGTTCCTAATACTTGCTCATTCTCAATAGCAACAAAAGTATTTAAATAGGAATGTCGATTGTCCTCACGCTTGAATAGTCCAGTAAGTTCTTGTTCAACGGCTTTCGCTGTTTGTTCACCTGTTAAACGGTTGGCAATATCACCAATCGCATCAATAATTAATGGTACAACGGCATGGGCATCCTGTGGTTGCGCTTGTCGAATTGTAATACTCATTGTCAAAATCCCCACCTTTCTATAGGCAAGTATAACAAAGATAGAGCATGACTCAAGTTTTTGAGAAAATGGTGATATTCTGATACTATTTTTCCGAAAGTTTAAAACTTTATACGATATCAGATTTCGTGTTAATCTATAATGACTAGAGTTTCGGGAGGACAACAATGACAAAGGAAGATAAGGATTATATTTTAGTTTATGGAGATGCTTTTATTGACTATATCGCAGATGATGTAACAAACACATCTTTTACTAAATATATGGGTGGTGCAACGGTAAATGTTGCTGCGGGAATTAGCCGTATCGGGGCTCCATCTGCATTAATTACGATCACAGGAGACGACGAAGGCTCTCAGTTTGTTCGAGATGGCCTTGCGCAAGAAGGGGTAAGCCTGGATTATGCAGTATTTAACCCTACGAAGCGTGTTAGCGGTGTCTATGTACATTTAACAGAAGCATGTGAGCGAATTTTTAAAGATTATGTCGATGAGACGCCAGATTTACAAGTAGAAGCAACACAATTAAATGAAGCAGCTTTTAAACATGCATCTGCTTTAACTGTTTGCTCAGGTACAATGTTCCATCCTACAGCCCTTGATACAACACACGCTGCTGTAGAGATGGCGAAGGAAAAAGGGGCAATTATCGCAATGGATGCGAATATTCGTCCTCTACGCTGGAGCAGTGAGCAAGTTTGCCGCGAAACGATCACGTCATTTTTTGAGCACGTAGATATTTTAAAGGTAACTGATGAAGAATTATTTTTCCTGACAGAAACAACTAGCTTGGAAGAGGGCATTGAGCAATTAAACAGTTATTTAGTGCCTATTATTTTAGTAACAGTAGGGGAAAATGGCACATATGCGGTATTAAATGGTGAGGTTATCCATGTACCGACAGAAAAGGTTGTGCCAGTAGATACTACAGGTGCCGGAGATGCATTTATGGCTGGTGTATTACGCGATGTTCATTATAATGGTTTACCTACAACGGAAGAGGAACTTGTTCGTTGTGTAAGCTTTGGTAATAAGCTTGGTGCTTTAGCAGCTACTAAAGCAGGGGCATTAACGGCTCTTCCATTTTATGATGATATTAAGCATTTACTTAAATAGTCGTTTGGAGCGTGCATACAATGGAGAAAAATTACGATGTATTAGTGAAGGATCGATTATTCTTTGGCGGTGCGAAAGATGCAGATTTAGCTTTTGAACAAGAAACGGTTGATATCGTCATTGATGTTCGAGTAAATGGCTTATCTAATGAGGAGCAAGAAGCGGCTTCATATGCGTACAAGCATATGCCAATTGCTGATGAGGACATAGAAGTAGCACCATCTATTCAAAAAGTTGCGAAAGAAATTGTTTCTGCCTATGAGAATGGGCAGAAAGTGTACTTCCATTGCGGAAGCGGGGGAGGTCGCGCAGGAGTGGCTGCCACTGCTGTATTAATGGAGCTTGGCATAGCCAATTCTCTAGAGGAAGCGGAAGTGGCCGTAAAGAACGCCCGCCCACAAGTAACAATTCGTCCAAAAATGGCAGATGCGTTGCAGAAGCTATACAAATAAATGAGAAGATGTACCAAAAGGTTATTTCAACTTTGGTACATCTTCTTTTTTAGTTAGCTCTTTGAAGGGTGAATGTTGATAAAAATTAAAAGTTGGGTGATAAAACATGAAACTTAATCGATAAAAATTAACTTCTTTCAGCGGGTGCCCAAACATCCGCTGAAAGAAGAAGACGCCCCTCAGGAAAGCGCCCAGTCGAAACGAAAATCAATCCCATAATGGGGATCAGCACAAAAAATAATAAATTGGTTTATTTTTGGAAATATTTTTCACTTTAATGTTTGTAAGTTGAAAATACAAATTTAGGAGTGAATCAATTGACTACATTTACACCCTTACAAGAGGCTCAAGCCTTTACAGAAGCTTTTCTATTGTCTAACGAGCAGGAATCTTTAAACCATCCTTATAAGAAGGATAAAGGTCGATATCCACGAGTGCGGAAATTTTTCCAAAATCATTTATTAAATGGTACAGGTGATGCTTCCACATATCAACAAGGTGTTGGGCAATTAATGATGTTCTGCGCCCAGTTCGCTCAACAAAAGGCATTGGTTGGAGAGCGTGATGCAGTTTACAAGGAAATGGTTAATACGGTTATTCCTAAGCTTTTGGAAAGAACATATAATTTCCCGTCAATCAATCCATTAGCAGGCTTTCTTTATCTTGGTGTAGCAATGCTTAAGAAGTTGGATGAATCTCAAAGTGATGTATCACTTTTTAATGTAGATGAGTTGTTAGTGCGATACCGAGACTATTTTGCTAATGAAGTATTAAGTTCTATAGAATACCATGCTTTAATGTATCATCGGACTCCGTCTGCTTGGACATACAATGATTCAGAAAAAGCGTACCGTTTTGCTACTGGACCATATTCGGGTCAAATAGGATATTGGATAACTACCGCAGATTTATCCACCGATCCTCAAAAAAAATACTTAGAGATGCCAACAGTTCTTGACAGCTCAGGACAAGTTTCTTTTGCTGCTATTCAACCAGGAACAAGTGGTAGAGATTATATAGATCACCATTCCTATTTCAACACTAAAAACCAGCGATTTATTCTTAACGAATCGCTAAATACAATTGCTTTATGGATGGCGGCACATGTTTATGATGTAAAAGTGAATAAGACTGGAGCTTCATTAAATCCTGCCTATAACTTGAAAAATGCTATCAGAGATGTTCTTAGCTATACCCATTGGGGTTCAAATACGTCAGTTGCTAATGATTCTAAAGGGTGTTTTCAACAAGAGCCTTTTAACGATGCATTAACTGCTAAAAGAGTTCTTCCGGTTCATGGATATTCCGAAGTAAACTTAACGAATAATATGCTGCGATCTCGATTTGATTCTCCAGCATATAATACATTTGCAATGACATTCTTACAAATCTTTGCAAGCTTGATTGAAAATCCAACAGTTTCATCATGGTACAATCTTGTTCCAAATTCTGATTCGGATTCTGGAATTATGGTCGCTCAGATGATTAATACCTACCAAGATATTTTTACAAACTATTCAACTATCAAAAACACTTTAATTAATAATTTGTTTAGCCAAGCTAAATATTGGGGTATGTACATTCCGGAAAATGCTATGTTAGGTTCATCCGAGTTGATTAAAAATCCGTGGCAAATACCTAATAAGGGCGAGGGGATCAATCAAGCCATGGTCGGATTGTTCAATGTTTATCCTGGATTCACAGGTCAAGGATTTGCAAGTATAAATAATAAAATCGGGGAAGCAGTTAAACTCCAACTTGAAGTTGGTCGAGCATTACATGGTCAAAGTACCTTCCCATCACACGGTCGTTCAGGTCTTTGGGATTTAGCCCGCTTAGATATATTAGCTGATGCTTCAAATACAGGTGGGACTGTTAGCTCGGCTACAGACCTAACAACTACTGATAAAGAATCTCCAAACTGTGCTGGAGCACGTCGCACATTCTACGCTTTAGCTATGGCGTTAGCAGTCGATGGTCCTAACGGTTTTGATTCGAATTAATGTATACCCAATTTAGGTGAAGAAACATATGGATGATATTTGTTAAATTGATCAGAGTGAAGGCTGAGTGACTCCTTGGGAATCAGGATCATTGATGAGATCTTGTAGCGCAAGCGATGCGGCTCATCGGACGCCCCGGGAAAGTGCTCAGCCGGAATGTTTATAACTGTAGATACATAAATTTGTGCTATACATATTAGAACAGATTTTGTTATAGTGATAATATAACAAAGATGAGGTGAATCTGTATGATGGAGGAGTTAGCGAAAGTTCCATGGGCAGTCATAGCACCACTAATAGTGGTTCAATTTATTTTAATGATTGTAGCTTTAGTTGATTTACGTAAAGTCCATGCAACAAATGGGCCTAAAATTTTATGGGTGTTTCTTATTGTTTTTACTAGTTATATTGGATCGATTGCATACTTTATAGTTGGGAGAAAGCAATCATGACGATATTATTTCAGGTAACAGGACTTACAAAGCAATTTGCAGAGAGAGTAGTTGTGGATGGAATCGAGTTCACACTAGAAAAAAACACATCGACAGCTTTAATTGGGCCTAATGGCGCTGGTAAAACTACGACATTATCGATGTTAACAGGTTTATTAAAACCAACCTCCGGAAGTGTAAAAATGCTGGATGGTGATGTAAGAGCTAATATTGGTTTCTTGCCACAATATCCGCAATTCCATCCTTGGTTAAGTGCGTTAGAGTTTACTGAAATGGCGGCAAAGTTAAATGGTGTGCCAGCAAAAAAAGCAAAAGTAGAAGCACAAAAAACACTTGAGTTTGTAGGTCTAGGTAATGATTTAAATAAGAAAATTTCCACGTTTTCTGGTGGCATGAAGCAACGGCTTGGAATTTCCCAGGCAATTGTTCATAAGCCTAAATTACTGTTATTGGATGAACCTGTGTCTGCATTGGATCCAGTAGGTCGTAGGGAAGTTCTTGATTTATTGAAGGGCTTACAGCAAGAAACAACTATTTTATATTCAACACATATTTTAAATGATGCCGAAGAGATGACAGATCAATTATTATTTTTACGTGATGGAAAGCTAGTAGAACAGGGGACATTACGTGAAGTTCGACAACGTTTCGATGAACCAAATTATGTTGTAGAATTTAGCACTGAAAAAGAGGCACAACTTTTTGCCAGTCAATCTGAACTTAGAGGAGAGACAAAGGGCAATCATGTATATATAGAAATTATTGATGAGCAACCGAGTATGCAGGATCTGCTTCAACATTTGAGTAGATATCCTTATAAAATACGAAAAGTGGAGCGACAAACAGCATCACTTGAAGAGATTTTCATGAAGGTGGCGAGAAAAATATGAGAGGATTTACTGTACTTCTGCAAAAGGAATTCAGAGAAGCTTGGCGAAGCTGGAAGTTTTTATGGATACCTCTTGTATTTGCTTTGCTCGGCATGAGCGATCCACTAACAAACTATTATATGATGGATATTTTAAATGCTGTTGGTAACGTACCAGAAGGCTTTGAAATGTTGATGCCTGAATTAATGCCGGTTGACCTAATACAAGCCTCCATTGGACAGTTTCAAACGATAGGTTTACTCGTATTAATGGCTACTTTCGTAGGAGCCATTAGTAAAGAAAGAACAAGTGGAATGGCTACTTTATTGTATGTCCGTCCTATATCGTTCAGCGCTTATTTTATGAGCAAATTTATCGTCATGAGTACTGTTGGCCTTGTTAGTATTTTAGCTGGTTTCGCTGCGAGCATATACTATACGGTCGTGCTTTATGGAACATTAGAGATAGGGCCACTTGTGGCAAGTTTTTTCACGTATTTTTCTTGGCTACTCTTAGTGATAGCGGTGACATTAATGATGAGTGCTGCCTTTAAAACAGTGGTAGCAACAACATGTGCATTCGCTGTCATATTTATTGGGCAAATATTAGATTCTTTAGTGGGAGCATTTTGGACAATATCACCGTGGAAATTACCGGTATATGGCGTTCAATTAATGAGAGGCACAATGGAGATGTCGGATTATTGGTGGAGTCTATCTCTAACATTAGTTATCTCAATAATTTGTGTGAGTATAGGAATTTTGACAATGAAGAAAAATGCATCGATGACGAAAATTTAAAGGAAATATACCTTGCTAATAGAAAACTATAGGGTACTTAGCTACATGGTTAAAGTAAGAATTTCATGTCTGTTGAAGTGCTATTCCGTTACACATAAGTAACTTTATTTTAATGGTTTAATCATATTTAAGAGCATCAACCTGGTAAATTCCTACCGAGTTGATGCTTTTTTATCTAAGAACTGTTCTTGGAATATCCATAACTTAGGAATATAATGTAGCTATAACCCGCGATTTGTCGAACAACTCAGAAAATACATATATAAATATAAGTAGGAGGATGTGGATAAATTGGCTACAGAAAATTCCGATCGCTTTCTTACGGCGTTTAATCGGATAGATCATAGGTTAAGAGATATTGTTGGTGCAAAGGACTTTATGCCCTTTTATCGTCTTATCGATCAAGCTAAGAAGAAGGATGTACTAGTTCGTAAATACGAAGACGACTTGCGCTCTTATGCAGATTTACGAAATGCCATTGTTCATCATCGCACGTCGTTAGAATTTGTCATTGCTGAACCACATATAGACGTGGTGGAAAGAATTGAATATATAGATGCAACACTTGCTAAGCCAACATTAGTTGGTCAAATGTTTCATAAAAAAGTACTAGTTTTTCAGGAAAGGGATTCACTGAAACATGCGTTAAAAGTTATACGTCATCGTAAATTTACACAGTTCCCTGTATATCATAAAGATCAATTTAAAGGGCTTGTGACGACAGTAGGAATTACAAACTGGTTAGCTACGATGATGGGAGGCGATCAAATACCTAAGAAGATTCCGACCTTACATGATATATTAATGCATGAAAAGAATAGAGTGAATTATAAATTTGTAAGTAGATACATAAACATTTACGAAGCTGAAGATATTTTTAAACAAGGCGTAGAGCGGGGACGCCGCTTTGAAGCTTTATTAATAACGGAGCATGGGAAACCCCATCAAAAACTAATCGGCATTGTTACACCATTAGATATTGTAAAAATAGATTAAGCAAGACGAGACAAGCTGTTAAGAGCTTGATCGTCTTGCTTTATCCTTTAAGCTTACATATAAGGAACCGTTTCCTTGAACTTGAGCAAAATAAACATCTTCTACGGATTGGACGTTTTGCTTTTTCAGCTTTTTCATAAGCCAATCTTCAGTTAATTGGAGTTCAACTAAGTTTTCATAAATAACTTTCCCATCTGAAGCTACTTCTGTTGGTATATAGGTTGGTGGTGTGACATCGGCCTTTACATCTTGTTTTGTAGCTGGTTGTTCAGCAGGCCTTGGTAGCACACTTAGTTTACCCGTAGTTTCAAGTAACGCATATTGTACATCTTGTACAGAGAATACGGCTTGTTCCCTTAGCATCATCGCTAATTCATCCATATGCAAACGATTCTTCTTTAAGGCAGACTCTAAAATAATTCCATTTTGAATGAGGATTGTTGGCTTGTCATCAACAATTACACGAGCTTTTTTAGATTTAATGGTAATGATGGTCATTAAATATGTTAAAACGCTCCACCAAATGAGGGCAATGAGTCCATCTAAAAAGGGTGTCTCAGCCTGTGCTGCTATTTCTGATGCAATGGAACCAAATGTGATACCTGTTGTATAGTGGAAGAATGTAAGTTGTCCAAGCTGTTTTTTTCCTAGTAGTCGGGTTACGATGAGTAACGCAAAGAAGGAAAGTGTGGACCTAAGTATCATTTCCCAAAAATCAGCTTTAAAAAATTCGTCTATATTCATACATAAATCAACTCCCTTAAAACTGCTATTTCAATGAATAGCTTGTGCAAAAAGGTTAATAGTATGCGACGATCTCTTATAAATGGAGATTGAATAAAATTGGAAAGTAGGTGGCGACATGAATAAGAAAATAGAAAATTTAAATAATCCAGTTTATCCAATTATGATTGCAATAGCTGTTGCCCATCTTATCAATGATACGATGCAAGCAGTTATTCCAGCGATGTTCCCGATATTGAAGAGTGATTTAGGGCTAACTTTCACACAAATAGGTCTTATTTCGTTCGCATTAAATATGTTTGCTTCTGCATTACAGCCAATTGTTGGTTTTGCTAGCGATAAAAAGCCGATGCCTTACGCACTACCGATTGGTATGGCAAGCTCATTCATAGGCATTGCTATTATAGCGTTCACATCACAATATTGGATAATTATTATTGCAGTATTATTTTTAGGGTTTGGCTCAGCTATTTTCCATCCTGAGGGTTCACGTGTTTCATTTATGGCAGCAGGCTCAAAAAGAGGACTTGCTCAATCGATTTATCAAGTTGGAGGTAATTCGGGACAAGCGCTCGCACCACTAATTAGTGCTTATATTTTTGCTATTTTTGGACAACGTGGTGCCGCAATTGTCTTAGTAGTGGCAGCAATTGGTATTCTACTATTAAGTAAAATTGCAAAGTGGTATAAAAAGCAGTTGGAGCAAGAACGTATAGCAAAGAAAAAGCGAGTATTAGTTTCTAATTTGCCCCCATTAACAAAGAAACAAGTAGGCATTGCGTTGACGTTACTATTTACTATTATTTTTGCGAGATCATTTTATACAACTAATATTACAAGTTTTTATGTATTTTATTTAATGGATCATTATGGTGTTAGTCTTCGCCTTGGACAAATTTTAATTTTCACCTTTATGGCCTTTGGCGTCGTGGGCACATTTTTCGGAGGTTCATTATCAGATCGAATTGGTAGAAAAAACGTTATTATACTGTCTGTTGTTGTACCGATGCCATTTTGTTTAGCATTGCCTTATGTACCGTTATGGGCAGCAATGATATTTTTAGTGATTATCGGTACACTTATTATGATTAGCTTCTCGGTAACAGTTGTCTATGCACAGGAGCTTGTCCCGACAAAAATTGGTACAATGGCTGGTTTAACAACTGGTTTTGCTTTCGGAATGGGTGCAATCGGTGCGATGGTCATTGGTGTATTAATGGATCATAGGGGTATTGATTTTACGATGATGGTTGTTTCTTTGCTACCATTATTATTACTAGTAGCATTTTTCTTACCTAAAGATAAACCGGCTTCAGCGGTGTAACGGTCAGGTAAGAGTGAAAGATAAAAATGCTACTCCTAATTGCATAAAGCTGTATGGTGATTTTTGAGAGGAGCATCGAAAACAGTCTATTTTCCTCCAAGCCCGCGGAAAGCGCCAACTCGGAGTGAAAATCAACTTTTGATTAATGCTACACTTTAATTTATATTCATTATTTTATAGATAAGCTAAAACGCGTTCTCAAGGGAACGCGTTTTTATTATTGACGTAATGGTGATAAAAATTCAGATGGAAGTTTTTCCTTATCTAGTATATAGCCCTCTGATATGTGAACTTCATGCATTTTATCATTGTAAGTGAATTTAAAAATACCATTATCAAAGTCAGTACCAATCTCTTTGAAGAATATACCTTCAATGGATACATATTTAGGACATGTAAATGCTACTTTAAAGTCTTCATGATCTTGGATTAAATAAGCACGCACACCTTTTTCATATGTATCGTTCGCATCATCGTCAGTTGGACGTTGGACAGCTACGATATGAAAATCAACAAAAGGAACCTCTTTTAATAAAACGTTTAGGAAGGAACCCTTTGTAATCTCTTCCCAGCGACTTTGTGCACTTTGACCTACGATAATTTGAGAAATCCCATAATTTTTTGCCACTTCTGCAATAACTTTTTGTATGGGACGCTTTTCATTATCTTGTAATATGAACTCTTCAATTTCAAGCTCATCAGATAACTTTTTCCATTGCTCAATGTAGCTAGATTTCTCTGCATCAAATGCATCAAGGGGTTGCGAATCGACCGAAAGAATATAGAGCGGACAATCTAACATTGTAGCCATTTTATGACCACGTCGTATTAATCGCTCACCATTAAGCCCATAGTAGACACAAACTAATATACTTTCGTCTAAACGCCCTTTTACATGCTTCATAAAAATTAACACCTCTTAATCTTGTCGTTATTTTGTCATTTCTACAGTCGGTTTTGAGAAAATTAGTCTAAAACAGCAAAAATCGATACTGATACAGTGCATTATGCTCATTTATATTGTATACTAAAAAGCGTATAAAAGTTAATGATAATATATTGAGAAAACCTTGTGGAAACAGGGATATCTCTATTCTTTACAGTTATTTGAATTATGCATTTCGTGCATTTGAACCAATTGCTTCTATATGCCACACTATTATGCAGTTAGATAAATAGTTAGTCAAGTGACTTGGTACGCCATAGTGACATGGATAGTGTGTACATATAATCTTTCCAAAAGTCATGCCATTTTCTAAAAGATTCTAAGGCAATACGCTATTGGCTATTCAGGCTTCTCAGTAAATAAAGCTCATAGCCTGAAAAATTCCCCTGGTTTTATGCAGTGTAATCACCAAAAGCCTGCATAAAATATGTGCTGAATGTTGAATGAACTAGATCTTTTCATTAAATCATTGATGACACTTCAACACATACCACTTACTTTCCAATTCAAGGAGTACACACTTTATTACATGAATCAAATTTCAAGAGAATTTCTAATATGTTAGTTAGCTTTATTCATCTTCAGTGAGTTTTTCAAATGATCTCCAGCAATTGTTATAGATTTTTGTGTGTGAAGCACAGTATAAAACAGTAGTAACTTCAGTAGATTTGGGAATACTTTATTATCGGTTGTTTTCTCATATCCACAGCTTTTCGCACCATATCAAACAGTTGCTGAACGAAATTGTTAGTAGGAGGTTTTCACTTGGTTACAGTTCTCTTTGCGATTCTTTTACCAATTGTCTGTGCTGCACTTATTCCACTACTTTATAGGCGACTAAGGCGTGTTGCACATCTTGGCTGGTTTGTTTTATCCGTTCCATTCATCTTGTTTCTTTTACTCGCGCGCTACATTCCTCAAATTGCCGAGGGTAAAACGTTTATTCATACATATGAGTGGATTCCCTCTTTTAATATAAATTTCACAACTTATCTCGACGGACTCAGTATGATTTTTGGCTTGCTGATTACGGGTGTGGGTAGTTTAGTCATTTTATATTCTATTTTTTATTTATCAACGAAAGAATCTCTTCACCATTTTTACTGCTATTTATTACTATTCATGGGCGCTATGCTTGGCGTCGTCTTTTCAGATAATTTAATGGTCTTATACACATTTTGGGAGTTAACAAGTGTGTCATCTTTCCTGTTAATTGCATTTTGGCATCATCGAAAAGCATCTCGTGCTGGTGCAAGGAAAGCTATGACAATTACCGTTTTTGGTGGCCTTTCAATGTTAGCAGGCTTTTTGATGCTCTATGTAGCTTCGGATACATTTAGTATCCGTGAAATCGTAGCTAATGTAGGCGTTATACGAGATCATACACTGTTTATCCCAGCGTTAATCCTTATTCTAATCGGTGCATTTACAAAATCTGCGCAGTTTCCTTTCCATATTTGGTTACCAGATGCAATGGAGGCGCCAACACCTGTTAGTGCTTACTTACACTCAGCAACAATGGTAAAGGCCGGTATATATTTAGTCGCACGTTTTTCTCCAGTATTTGGGGGAGAGGCTGTTTGGTTCTGGCTAGTAAGTGTGATTGGCCTTATAACGTTGTTCTGGGGTTCGTTTAATGCGGTGCGTCAGACCGATTTAAAGGCATTGCTGGCCTTTTCAACGATTAGTCAGCTTGGATTGATTATGAGTTTATTTGGGCTAGGATCAGTAGGCCATTATTACGGTTATGCTGCAGATACTGTTCTTTATACGCAGGCAAGCTTTGCGGCATTGTTCCATCTTATTAATCACTCCACGTTTAAAGGTGCGCTATTCATGATGGTCGGTATTGTCGATCATGAGGCAGGCACACGTGATATTCGCCGTCTTGGGGGATTAATGGCCATAATGCCGGTAACTTTTACAATTGCAGTCATTGGCGGATTTTCTATGGCCGGTTTACCTCCATTTAATGGCTTCTTAAGTAAAGAAATGTTTTTCACAGCGGTACTAGCGATTCGCAATGTAGAGGCATTTTCAATTGCTGATTTAGGACTGCTCTTTCCAATAATGGCATGGGTAGCAAGTATCTTTACATTTGTTTACTGTATGATTTTGATCAGTCGAACGTTTTTCGGAAAATTACAGCTAGATAAGTTGGATAAAAAACCGCATGAAGCTCCGTTAGGTATGCTATTTTCGCCAATCATTCTGTGCGTCTTTGTAGTTGGGATTTTCTTTTTCCCAAACGTGCTAGGGCATTATATTTTAGAGCCTGCTATGGCAAGTATTTATCCAACATTCCCATCAACTAGTGAATTAACACCACATATTCATGCTTGGCATGGCATTAATACAGAATTGTTAATGACTTTTGGTGTCATTATTATGGGGATCATCTTATTTAAAACGTTAAAAAGCTGGAAGCCTTTGTATCGGATATTCCCGCAAAGATATACGTTTAATACGTATTACAATCGTATGATTGAGTTTAGTGAAAATAGTTCTGCGAAGCTTACTAATCGTTATATGACAGGTAATTTAACGCATTATTTTGTCTATATCTATGTATTTTTTGTTGCGCTAATTGCAGGATATTTTATTTGGTCTGATGCTATTGCATTTAATTTTGCGAAAGATTCCACAATTGAGACTTATGAGCTCATTTTAGTGTTTGTGATGATGTTCGCTGCAGTGTGGATGATTTTCGCTAAAGGCCGCGTAACAGCCATGTTGTTGAATGGCGTACTTGGCTATTCAATCGCATTTTTCTTTGTAATTTTCCGTGCTCCTGATTTAGCATTAACCCAATTAGTCGTTGAATCTGTGACAACTGCTTTATTCCTTCTATGCTTTAAATATTTACCTGATTTAATGCCTGAAGCCTCTCGCAAAAAAATGCAATGGTCTAAGGTGATTATCTCCATTTTCGTTGGCGCCACAGTTACATTAGTAGGCTTAGCAGTTGTCCATTTCGATCACTTTGAGCCAGTAGCTACTTACTTCAATGATTCCTACGAGCTGGCGGGTGGTTCAAATATCGTCAACACCATATTAGGCGATTTCCGTGCATTTGATACGATGCTAGAAGTTGTCGTTCTTCTGATTGCTGGCTTAGGGGTGTATACATTAACGAAGCTAAAGCCACGAAAGGAGGAAGCGGATCATGAAAATAAATGACGTTATTTTACGTACGGTCACAAAGACAGTCGTCTTCATTATTTTAACTCTTGGTATTTATCTATTCTTTGCAGGGCATCATGCGCCGGGTGGAGGTTTTATAGGTGGTCTCGTGCTAGCCTCTGGCATTGTTCTACTGTATTTAGCGTATGACATTGAAACAGTGCATAAAGGGATGCCATTTGATTTTAAAAAAGTTGCAGCGCTTGGCGTATTACTGGCGACCGGCACAGCAATCGGCTCATTATTTTTTGATGTTCCGTTTTTAACGCAGACACATAGTTATATAAATGTACCGATCTTCGGGAAGATGGGCTTTTCGACTGTAACCATTTTCGAGGCAGGTGTGGCTTTAACGGTAGTAGGAGTTGTAGTCACAATTATTCTAAGTATAAGTGAGGATGAGTAGCCAATGGAGTCTTTAATACTAGTGTTAGTTGGTGTATTAGTAGCTGTTGCGACGTACTTAATCCTCTCGAAACAGTTATTACGTGTGATTTTAGGAACGGCGGTCTTATCACATGCGGCACATTTACTGATTTTAACGATGGGTGGACTGAAGAAGGGGAATGTACCACTTTTAGAGGAATCTGAAGGTCCTTACACAGACGCTCTGCCGCAAGCATTAATTTTAACGGCAATCGTGATTAGCTTTGCGGTGACGGCGTTCGTGCTTGTTCTCGGTTACCGAGCTTATAAAACGAACGGTTCGGCGAATTTTGATGAATTGAGAGGTACGCCGGATGAGTAATATGATTGTTTTACCATTAATTGTGCCGGTTATTACGGCCATTTTACTTGTGTTTTTACGTGACAATGTTTTTTTACAGCGAATCATTAGTTTATTGACATTAAGCTTTGTTGTCCTTATTAGTGTCATTTTATTACAAGAGATTCAGAAACAAGGTGTAATGCGTATTGATTTTAGTGGCTGGGCACCACCATTCGGCATTTTATTTGTTGCTGATTCGTTCGCAATGCTTCTTGTATTAGTGGCGAATATTGTCGCAGCCATTTGTCTGTTATATGCCATTTTTACAATCGGTAAGAACTTTGAAAAGATGTATTTTTACCCGTTTGTCCTACTTATGGTAGCGGGTGTGAATGGCTCATTTCTAACAGGGGATATTTTTAACTTGTTTGTGTGCTTTGAGGTGATGTTACTTGCTTCTTATGCGCTCATTAGTTTAGGTGGAGAGAAAGTTCAGCTGCGAGAGGCATTAAAATATGTCCTTATTAATATTGTTGCCTCTTGGATTTTCCTAGTGGCACTAGCTTTTTTATATGGAACCGTTGGAACGTTGAATATGGCACATATTTCTGTCCGCGTGATGGAGCTAGGAGCTGACCCACTGATCACGACTGTGGCTCTGATTTTCTTAATTGTCTTTAGCTTGAAGGCTGGCCTATTATTATTCTTCTGGCTTCCAGGCTCATACAGTGTACCTCCAACAGCTATAGCAGCACTTTTTGCAGCATTATTAACAAAGGTTGGAATTTATGCACTCGTCCGCACTTTTACATTACTTTTCCCAAATAATACTGAAGTGACTCATATGGTGCTAGGAATTATGGCGGGAGTAACGATTATTGCTGGATGTATGGGAGCACTAGCAGGGCGAGATGTAAGAACAATTGCCGCTTATAACGTCCTTATTGGTGTTGGCTTTATAGTAGCTGGTCTAGCGATCGGTACGGAGTCTGCCTTACAGGGCGTAACATACTATTTGATGCACGATATGGTAGCTAAGGCCATGCTGTTTTTAGCAGTTGGCATGATGATGTATGTTACCGGTGAAACGGTTATTGATAAAATGAGTGGGCTTATTCGAAATTACCCTCTATTTGGCTGGTTATTCTTTATTGTCATGTGTTCCCTTGCTGGGATACCACCATTGAGCGGCTTTTTAGGTAAGGTTTTAATTGGACAAGGAGCTATTGAAGGAGGCAATTTTGTTCTACTAGGGCTAGGGTTTTTATCTAGTTTAATTGTTTTGTATTCACTATTACGAATATTTCTCTCCTCATTCTTTGGTGAAACGATTATTAGTCTAGAGGATGAAAAGCCGTTACCAAAGCGTATGGTCTTACCATTAACATTGTTGGTAGCTTGTACAATTGCTTTAGGAATTGGAGCTGAATGGATGGCTCCGTATGTAACAGATGCAGCAAAGACGCTCTATACGCCATCGATCTATATCGATGCAGTGCTGGATGGCACAACATGGCAAGGTGAGGTGAATAAATAATGGCGATGCAATTTATCTTGAATTTATTTATCGCAACACTTTGGCTCTTGTTACAGGATGAAGTTATACCGCAGTTTTCGACATTTTTAATGGGGTTTATCGTCGGAATAGGGATCTTATATGCGATGCACCGCTTTTACGGCACACAATTTTATTTAAGACGTGTGTTCTCAATCATTAAATTATTATGGCTCTTTAATTGGGAGCTACTATTATCGAGTTACAGCGTATTAAGACAAATTACTACGCCGAAGCTCACTATTACTCCTGGAATATTTACGTATAAAACAGCGCTTAAAGGAGATTGGGAAATAACAGCTCTTGCGTTGTTGCTCACCCTGACTCCAGGTTCAGTCGTGATGGAAGTTTCTGAAGAGGGAGATCTGTTTTATATTCATGCAATGGATATTGAACAATCGAAAGAAGCTGTCATTCGTTCAATAGGGAAATTTGAACAAGCAATCATGGAGGTGACACGTTAATGATTGATAAAATTTTACTTTTGGCTCTTGCATTATTCAGTGTATCGATTGCGTTGTCGCTGTTTCGTGTGATTCGAGGTCCTTCGTTGCCCGACCGTGCCATAGCACTTGATACAATAGGTGTTAATTTACTTTCAGCAATCGCTATCGTCTCCATTATATTGAAAACAAAGGCATATTTAGAAGCTATTTTAATATTGGGTATTTTAGCTTTTATCGGCACGATTGCATTTACGAAATATATTGAAAGAGGTGTGATTGTTGAACGTAAATCAAATGATTGAATGGGCGGCAGTTATCCTTATATTGATTGGCTCCATTGTCAGTGTTATTAGCGCATTTGGGATGATTCGTTTACCCGACGTATACACGCGTTCACATGCTGCAACGAAAAGTTCGACATTATCGGTCTTAACATGTCTATTAGGCGCATTTATTTACTTTTGGGTGCATGATGGGTATGTTAGTGTACGTTTAATTTTAGGAATTGGCTTTGTTTTTGTTACAGCTCCTGTAGCGGGGCATTTAATATGTCGTGCAGCGTATCGCTCTCGTGTACCTTTAGCGGAAGGGTCCGGGGAGGATGAGTTGAAGGAAAAGCTTTTTGCAGATGAAAAATAAAATAAGTGGCTGACCTCCATTTTGGGAGGTCTTTTGTTGAATAAAACTGCTTAAATATATTCATTACCAAAAGTTGGAGATTGTATTGGTACGCCATGCATAAGTTGATTGTAGTGGAGGCGCGGTGACTCCTTGGGGCTCGTCGGACGCCCCAAGGAAAGGGCCCAGCCGGAACGGAAATCAACCATACGTTATAATGATGAGCTTATTTTTTCTGAGGAATCTAAGTAGATTGATTTATCAGAAAATTAAGTGTATAATGTTTTATCGGAAAATTTTTAGTTTTGCTTGATTATTATTTCAAAAGGGTATATCTTATTAGCAGATAGATTTTTTATTCTCTAAAGTGAATAAATATCCATTTGATTATTTTCAAGAACTTAGATTTTCATAGATAATAAAACATAAAAAAAGGGGATCGTGAATATGAAAAACAAAATTTTCATGCTAATGCTTGTTCTAGTAATTGGCGTATTAGCAGCATGTGGCGCAAAAGATGATAAGGCAAGCGATAAAAAATCAAATGCAAGCGAAGGCACAGAAGAAAAGCAAGTTTTAAAAGTAGGTACTTCATCTGATTATGCACCATTTGAGTATGTTGACGCTGCAAAGGGTGAAGATATTATTGGTTTTGATATTGATTTAATTAAATTAGTTGGTGACAAGATTGGTGCAGAAATGCAAGTTCAAGATATTGACTTTAATAGTCTAGTACCAGCTCTACAATCGGGTAAAGTGGATGTTGTTATTTCTGGTATGTCACCTGATAAAGAACGTGAGAAAGTTGTAGATTTCTCTGATAAATACAATCAAACAGAGCAAGTGTTTATCGTGAAAAAGGATAGTGGAATTAAAAAAGAAGCTGATTTAGTTGGTAAAAAAATCGGTGTTCAAAACGCTTCTATCCAAGAAAAATTAGGCAACAAAATTGCTAAAGAAGTAGATGCAACAGTTGAAGGACGTACACGAATTCCTGAAATTGTTCAAGACATGATGTCTAAGCGTTTAGATGCAGGGATTGTAGAAAGTGGTGTAGCAAAAGGTTACCTTGATACGAACGATAAACTAGAAGCGTTCCCAGTAAAAGAGCAACCTGAAGACTTTAAGGCAATTGCTGTTCAAAAAGGTAGCGATCTTAAAGATAAAATTAACAAAGCATTAAAAGAATTAGCTGATGAAGGTAAAATTAAAGAGCTAGAAGATAAATGGTTAAAAGTTAAATAAGCAAGTTGAACTGCGATAGCTCTATTCGAGCTATCGCTTATACTTTCATTTCTTAAAAAGAGCACAAGAAAGGAGGGGGCACTGTGAATTTAGATTTTACAGCAATCATTCCCTCTATCCCTTACATATTAAAAGGGATAGGTGTTACACTTCAAATTGCAATCGGTGCATCAATCATCGGTTTTATAGTTGGTATATTACTAGCGTTATGCAAAATTGGTAAAGTGAAAGTTTTGCGTTGGTTTGCAGATTTTTATACATCGATCTTCCGTGGCACACCGCTCGTACTACAATTAATGATTATTTACTATGCAGTGCCACAGTTATTAGATATTCAAATTGACCCAGTTCCAACGGCTATTATTGCATTTGGGTTAAACTCAGGTGCTTACATTTCTGAAATTATTCGCGCTGGTATTAATGCGGTAGATAAAGGACAGATGGAAGCGGCACAAGCACTTGGTATTCCATATGCAAAAATGATGAAGGATATTATTATCCCACAAGCAATAAAAAATATTTTACCATCTTTAGTGAATGAGTTTATTACATTAAATAAAGAAACAGCTGTTGTTACGGTTATTAGTGCACTTGATATTATGCGCCGTGCTTACATTGTAGGTGGAGCAACATATCGCTATCTTGAGCCTTTACTATTTGCAGGTATAATCTATTACATTATGACACTTGTATTAACGTTCCTTGGTAAACGAATCGAGAAAGGAATGAGAAAAAGTGATTAAAATTGAAGATTTACACAAATCATATGGAAAAAATGAAGTACTAAAAGGTATTTCAACAGAAATTAAAGAACAAGAAGTAATTGCTATTATTGGACCATCAGGATCTGGTAAATCAACATTCCTGCGCTGTTTAAATTTATTAGAAGAACCAACGAGCGGAAAGATTACAATTGCTGGCGACGTTCTAACGGACAAAGGGACGAACATTATGAAAATCCGTGAAGAAGTCGGCATGGTATTTCAGCATTTTCATCTTTTCCCTCATAAAACGGTACTTGAAAATTTAACATACGCACCGATTAATGTGAAGGGAATGGATAAGGCAGCTGCGATCAAAAAGGCTGAAGATTTACTAACGAAGGTAGGCCTATTTGAAAAGCGCAATGAATATCCAAGCCGTCTATCAGGAGGGCAGAAGCAACGTGTTGCCATTGCTCGAGCACTTGCAATGGATCCGAAAGTAATTTTATTTGATGAGCCTACTTCAGCTCTTGACCCTGAAATGGTAAAAGAGGTATTAGCTGTTATGAAAAATCTTGCTGATACTGGGATGACGATGTTAATCGTAACGCATGAGATGGGCTTTGCCCGTGAGGTAGCTGACCGTATAATATTCCTTGATGGCGGAAAGTTAATTGAGGATGCATCACCAGAAGAGTTTTTCACATCACCATCTACACAGCGTGCGAAAGATTTTTTAGAGAAAGTATTATAAACGATGAAACGCATTTAGACTTTCTGAAAGGAGTGTCTAAACGCGTTTTTTGTTTTTTGATGAGGTATTCATTTTGTTTTATCTCTTCGGGATCTCTATATCTTTCCACGGCTATGTTTGTTTATCAATTGGTAATTCTTTTGCCTGTATGACTGGTGTGTGGATATTTGCTGCTGTAGTCTCCTTATCGATCCTCTTCAAGTTTCGCTTGGTAGTATATCAAATAATTTTTTCGAATCTTCTATTGATAATTTAGTATATTTCGCATCATTCTCTACAAAAATTAATTGTTCATTTGAATGAGTTAATTTCATAATTCTAATCCCTTTAGCATCGGGGGTTCTGAAACAATAAAAAACGGGCACCTCCCCAAATTCGGTATAATGGTAGCGACGAAACTAACATACTGAATGAGGTGAATGCCCTATGACTATTGTAAAACAAATGAGCCTATTTGACATCCAAGAATTATTGGAAATGGAAAGTTCCCGTCGTTTCGATGCGATTTTTGCCACTTTCGACGTACAACCGATTTTTCAGTTGTTTTTAAAAAGGACATTGCGTGGTGCCCCACGTGAACTAAACTATGGTGCGATGATTCAATCACTGATTATTCGCATTGTCGAGCGTATTCCAACGATCAAGGATTTAATCAAACGTTTGGTCAATGATC